>NZ_JAANNX010000039.1:0-47282 GCF_013363615.1 Streptomyces sp. CAI-85
GGTAGTCGTAGACCTCGGTGATGGTGCCGACCGTGGAGCGCGGGTTGCGCGAGGTCGACTTCTGGTCGATCGAGACGGCCGGGGAGAGGCCCTCGATGAAGTCGACGTCCGGCTTGTCCATCTGGCCGAGGAACTGCCGGGCGTACGAGGAGAGCGACTCCACGTAGCGCCGCTGGCCCTCGGCGAAGATCGTGTCGAAGGCCAGCGAGGACTTGCCCGACCCCGACAGGCCCGTGAAGACGATGAGCGAGTCGCGTGGCAGATCGAGCGAGACATTCTTGAGGTTGTGCTCGCGCGCGCCACGGACGATGAGACGGTCGGCCACGCCGGTCCGCACCTTTCTTGAGTGAAGTGACAGGGGCGGGGCCCCCGTCTTCCTCAGACTAGGGGGAGCCACTGACAACGCCGGTCGGATCCACCGGGTGACAACAACCCCCGACCTTCCAGCATGCCCGACGCCGCCAACGACCATATAGCACGCGCATTCGATTTCGGGCCGCGTTCCGCCACCTTCACCCGAAGGAGTGGTGGGGCTAGGGTCAGCACCATGATTGATCACGCTCATGACCTGGAGTCCCTACAGGACGCGACCGAGCGGCTGCTCGTCGCAGTCGGCAAACTGGACAACGCGTCGGTGGCCGAGCCGTCACTCCTGCCCGGCTGGAGCCGGGGTCACGTCCTCGCCCATCTCGCCCGCAACGCGGACGCGCTCGTGAACGTCTTCGAGGGCCGCCCCATGTACGCGGACGCCGCCGTCCGGGAGGCCGACATCGAGCGGGACGCCCCGCGCCCCCTGCCGGAGCAGCTCACGGACGTCCGGGAGAGCGCGGAGCGTCTGCGGCGCGCGGCGGCCGTGCCCGCCGACTGGTCCCGCACGGTCGAGCTGCGCAACGGCGTCACGGACACGGCGGCCCGGGTGCCGTTCCGGCGCTGGGTGGAGGTCGAGCTGCACCATGTGGACCTCGGGATCGGCTACACGCTGGAGGACCTGCCGGCGGAGTTCACCGAGCGGGAGACCGCGTTCCTCGCGGAGCGGTTCACGGGGCATCCCGAGGTGCCGCCGACCCGGCTGACGGACGGCACACGCGTGTGGCGCACCGGCCGGGAGGCCGACGCGCCCGAGGTGACCGTCACGGGCTCCCCCGCCGACCTGCTGGGCTGGCTCGCCGGGCGCCGCGACGGATCCGCCCTGACCGTCGCCGGCGGACCGCTGCCGGCCCTTCCGCCGCTATAGGCTGGCCGTCATGACGTACAGCGGAGACGTGACGGTCGGCGGCCCGGCGGACGTGCACGAGCTGAAGGACCTGATGATCACCAAGCTCGCGGTCGGGCCCATGGACAACAACGCCTATCTGCTGCGCTGCCGGGCCACGGACGAGCAACTGCTGATCGACGCGGCGAACGACGCCGAGGCGCTGCTCGTCACGATCGGTGACGACGGCATCGCGTCCGTCGTCACCACCCATCAGCACGGTGACCACTGGCAGGCCCTCGCCGAGGTCGTGGCCGCCACGGGCGCGCGCACGTATGCCGGCCGGGAGGACGCCCCGGGCATCCCCGTGGCGACCGACGTCCCGGTCGACGACGGCGACGTGATCCGCGTCGGCAACGTCGAACTGACGGCCCGCCACCTGGTCGGCCACACCCCGGGCTCGATCGCCCTCGTCTACGACGACCCGCACGGCCATCCGCACGTCTTCACGGGTGACTGTCTCTTCCCGGGCGGCGTGGGCAACACGCGCAACGATCCCGAGGCGTTCGCCAGCCTGATCCGGGACGTCGAGACGAAGATCTTCGCCGAACTGCCGGACGAGACCTGGGTCTACCCGGGGCACGGCAACGACACCACGCTCGGCGCGGAGCGGCCGCACCTCCCGGAGTGGCACGCGCGCGGGTGGTGACGTCCACGCGCGAGTGGTGACCTCGTCGCCGGCGTGACGCTCCGCCACGCACCGGGGCGCATGCCGGCGTGCACGCGCCCCGTGTGAATCGCGCGCACGCTCCCGAGGCTCGCGCGCGCTGCACACGTGCGTGGCCGCGCGGTCAACTGGTGGGTGCCCCGCGCGGGATGACGGCTCCGGCGCGGCATGGGCCGCCGGCCTCTCGATCCCCGCCCTCGGCCGGCGGCCCCAGGCGGAACAGGCGTCCCTCGCGCCCCTGTTCACGAGACTGCAACACCAGCTCCCACCATGCGGACATCTGCCGGTGCGACCTCGACAAAACGGGGATCCCGCTGTCACTCTCCCGCCATGCACCTCGCCCCTCGTGTTCTGCGCCGTGCCGTCGCCGGCGCCACCGTCGCCCTTCTCGCGACCGCCGTCGGCTGCGCCCCGCAGCCCGAGGACGACGCGGCCGCGAAGCCGTCCGGATCGACCGCCGACGCCTGCGCCCGGGGCGCGTTGGCCACCGAGACCGCCGGCAAGCTGACGATCGCCACCGACCAGCCCGCCTACGAACCGTGGTTCAAGGACGACAAGCCGTCCAACGGCGAGGGTTTCGAGTCGGCCGTCGCCTACGCGGTGGCGGAGCGGCTCGGTTACGACAGGAGCGCCGTCGTCTGGCAGAGCGTGCCGTTCAACAAGGCGTTCGCGCCCGGTGCGAAGACGTTCGACTTCGACATCAACCAGGTGTCGATCAGCGACGAGCGCAAGCAGGCCGTGGACTTCTCGTCGGGCTACTACGACGTGCGCCAGGCCGTCATCGCGCTGAAGGACTCGAAGGCCGCCGGGGCGAAGGGTCTCGCGGATCTCAAGGGGCTCAAGCTGGGCGCCCAGGTCGGCACCACGAGCCTCGGCTACATCGAGGACGTGGTGAAGCCGACCGCGCAGCCGGCCGTCTACGCCAAGAACGACCAGGCCAAGTCGGCGCTGAAGAACGGTCAGGTCGACGCGATCGTGGTGGACCTGCCGACCGCGTTCTACATCACCGCCGCCGAGGTGACCGACGCGCGGATCGTCGGCCAGTTCGAGAACCGGGGCGGTACGCCCGAGCAGTTCGGGCTCGTCCTCGACAAGGGCAGCGCGCTCACCCCGTGCGTGACGGCCGCCGTGGACGCCCTGCGGAAGGACGGCACCCTGGCGAAGATCGAGCAGCGGTGGCTCTCCGACGCCGTCGACGCGCCCGTGCTCAAGTGACCGTCACCGCCAAGGAGTCCGGGTCCGGCCGGGAGGACACGGACGGCCCCGGTGACGCGTACGTGCCGTCGGCGCGGCGGCTGGAGCGCGAGCGCTACCGGCGCACGCGCGCACGCCGCGCCACGGCGGTCGCCGCGCTCTCCACCCTGGTCACGGCCGCCGTCCTCTATCTGGTCGTGGTCGGCGCGCCCGGCTGGCCGCGCACCAAGGAGACCTTCTTCGACGGGCGGTACGCGCGCGAGGCGCTCCCCAAGGTCCTCGAAGGGCTCTGGCTGAACGTCAGGCTGCTGCTGGTCTGCGGCGCGGCCGTGCTCGTCCTCGGCATGCTGATCGCCGTGGCCCGCACCCTGCGCGGCCCCGTCTTCTTCCCGCTGCGGGTGCTCGCGGCCGCCTACACGGACTTCTTCCGGGGGCTGCCGCTGATCATCAACCTGATGATCGTGGTGCTGGGCGTCCCTGCGCTGCGGCTCCAGGGCGTGACGGTGGATCCGGTGCTGCTGGGCGGTACGGCGCTGACGCTGACGTACTCGGCGTACGTCGCCGAGGTGTTCCGCGCGGGCATCGAGTCCGTGCACCCCTCGCAGCGCGCCGCGGCCCGCTCGCTCGGCCTGTCCAACCGGCAGGCGCTGCGGTACGTGGTGCTGCCCCAGGCGGTGCGCCGTCAGGTGCCGCCGCTCCTGAACGACCTGGTGTCCCTCCAGAAGGACACCGGTCTGGTGTCGATCGGCGGCGCGATCGACGCCGTCCGCGCGGCCGACATCATCGTGGGCCGCAGCCTCAACTACACGCCGTACATCGTGGCGGGGCTGGTCTTCGTCGCGCTGACGATTCCGATGACCCGCTTCACGGACTGGGTGACCGCCCGGATGGACCGTCAGCGAGCCCAGGGAGGCACGACATGAGCGACGCGCCGGTGCTGCGGATGGAGTCCGTCCGCAAGACCTTCGGCGGCTCGGTCGTCCTGCGGGACGTCGATCTGGAGGTCGCCCCGCACACCGTGACCGCGCTGATCGGCGCCTCCGGATCCGGCAAGTCCACGCTGCTGCGCTGCGCCAACCTGCTGGAGGACATCGACGACGGCGCGATCTGGCTGGACGGCGAGGAGATCACCGATCCGCGCGCCGACCAGGACGCGGTACGGCGCCGTATCGGCGTGGTCTTCCAGTCGTACAACCTGTTCCCGCACATGACCGTGCTGGACAACATCACGCTCGCGCCGCGGCGGGTGCACGGTGTCTCCCGCGCGGAGGCCGAGGAACGGGCCGGGGAGCTGCTGGAGCGGCTCGGGCTGGGCGGCAGGGCCGGTGAGTACCCGGACCGGCTCAGCGGCGGCCAGCAGCAGCGTGTGGCGATCGTGCGCGCCCTGGCCGTACGGCCCCGGCTGCTGCTGCTCGACGAGGTCACCGCGGCCCTCGACCCGGAGCTGGTGGGCGAAGTCCTGAACGTCGTGCGGGACTTGAAGGGCGACGGCATGACCATGGTGCTGGCCACGCACGAGATGGGCTTCGCGCGCGAGGTGGCCGACCAGGTCTGTTTTCTGGACGGAGGGGTCGTGCTGGAGCGCGGCACCGCGGAGCAGGTCTTCGGCGACCCCCGGCAGGAGCGCACCCGTCGGTTCCTGCGGCGGATCGTGGAGGCGGGACGGCTGTGACCCGCCGTTCGTGACCGTGTAAGAGGCGTGACCGTGTAAGAGGCGTGACCGTGTAAGAGGCGTGCTCCTGGAGGCCGGTGCTTACGTGTCGGTCCTGAGACCGGTGCTCATGTGTCGGCCGTCCCCGACCCCGCCAGCGCCGCCACCCGCTCCACCCCGAACACGTACCCCTGCACCCCGCAGCCCGCGATCACCCCGTCCGCGCGCAGGGAGACGTACGAGTGGTGCCGGAAGGACTCGCGCCGGTGGATGTTGGAGATGTGGACCTCCAGGACCGGCAGCCCGTCACAGGTGTTGAGCGCGTCGAGGATCGCCACCGAGGTGTGCGAGTAGGCGCCCGGGTTGATGACGATGCCGCAGTGGTGCAGTCGGGCCTCGTGGATCCAGTCGATCAGTTCGCCCTCGTGGTTGGACTGCCGGAAGTCCACCGTGCCGCCGTGCGCGGCCGCCGCCTTCACACACATCGCCTCGACGTCGGCGAGCGTGTCGGACCCGTAGATCTCCGGCTGCCGCTGGCCCAGCAGGTTCAGATTGGGGCCGTTCAGGATCATGATCGGGGCGTTGGCCAGGGTGCGGGGCACGGTTCCTCCGGTCCGTCGGGGCGGCCCGTCCCGGACCGCTGCTCCAACCGGTTTATCACGCTGAAACGACGGGGCGGGAAGGCGTAGCCTCCAGGCATGATCCCGCCCGTGTACCCGCCCAAGCCGGCACCCGGCGACCGGATAGCCGTCCTCTCGCCCTCCGCCGGCCTGCCCGAACTGTTCCCGCGCCCCTACGAACTGGGGCTCGGACGACTGCGTGAGGACTTCGGTCTGGAGCCCGTCGAGTACCCGACGACCCGCAGGATGGGGACGACCCCCAAGGAGCGGGCGGAGGACATCCACGCCGCCTTCGCCGACCCGGACATCAAAGTGATCATGGCGTCGATCGGGGGTGACGACCAGATCACCGTGCTGCCGCTGCTGGACCAGGAGTTGATCCGCGCGAACCCCAAGCCGTTCTTCGGCATGAGCGACAACACCAACCTGCTCGCCTTCCTGTACACCACGGGGATCGTCGGCTTCCACGGCGCGACCGTGATGACCCAGCTCGGCCGCCCCGTGGCGATGGACGGGCTCACCGCCGACTCCCTGCGGGCAGCGCTGTTCACGCCGGGCCCCTACGAACTGCGGCCGGCCGAGCGCTGGAACGACGTCAACCGCGACTGGGCCGACCCGGCGACCTTCGAGGCGGAGCCGGAGACCCGGCCCGGCGACGGCTGGATCTGGCGCAACCCCGACCGGGTGGTGGAGGGCCGCAGTTGGGGCGGCTGCCTGGAGATCCTCGCCTGGCTGCTGATGGCCGACCGCGAGATCGCGCACGACCCCTCGGTGTACGACGGGGGCGTGCTGTTCCTGGAGACCTCGGAGGAGCTGCCGAGCGCCACGGAGGTCTACCGCGTCCTGCGCAACATGGGTGAGCGCGGACTGCTGCGGCGTTTCCCGGCGTTGCTGATGGGCCGCGCCAAGACCTGGTCCTTCGAGCGGCCCAACAGCCCGGAGGAGTCCGCCCGGTACGCCGCCGAGCAGCGTGCGGCGGTGGAGCGCGCGCTGGCGGAGTACGCCCCCGACACCCTGGCCGTCTTCGACGTGGACCTCGGCCACACGACCCCGCAGCTCGTCATTCCCTACGGCGGGACGGTCCGGGTGGACGGCCCCGCCCGGCGCATCACGGTCACGTACTGACGCCCCTGGCACCTCCCGCCCCGTCCGTCACTCCGCGCGCCCCGTAACCGTCCGTCACCGCGGGCGGTTGACGCGGCATGCACGACGTACGCACCGTGAGGGCGCCCTCCATGCCGCGGCTCGCGGCCGCCTCCCTGGCGGGGACGGCCATCGAGTTCTACGACTTCTTCGTCTACGGGACCGCGGCCGCGCTGATCCTGGGGCCGCTGTTCTTCCCGACGTTCTCGCCGCTGGCGGGGACGCTGGCCGCGTTCGGGACGTTCGGTGTGGGCTTCCTGGCCCGGCCGCTCGGGTCGATGCTCTTCGGGCACATCGGGGACCGGCACGGGCGCCGGCCGGTCCTCGTCGCCTCGCTGCTGCTGACCGGCGCGGCGACGGTCGCCGTCGGCTGCGTGCCGACATACGACACGATCGGGGCGGCCGCTCCCGTGCTGCTGCTCGTCCTGCGCTTCCTCCAGGGGCTGGGGCTCGGCGGGGAGTGGGGCGGCGCGGTGCTGCTCACCGCCGAGCACGCCCCGGCCGAGCGGCGCGGGCTGTGGTCGAGCTTCCCGCAGATCGGGCCCGCGGTGGGTTTCGTGCTCGCCAACGGGGTGGTGCTGGTGCTGTCCGCGGTGCTGACCGAGGCACAGTTCGCGGGCTGGGGGTGGCGGGTGCCGTTCTGGGCGGCCGGGGTGCTGGCCGTGCTCGGGCTGTGGCTGCGCTCGTCGCTGCCGGAGAGCCCTCGCTTCCTGGAGATCGACGACCGCGCGCGTGTGCCGCTCGCCGAGGTGGTGCGCGACCACTGGCGGCTGCTCCTGCTGACGGCCGGGGCGCTGGCCGCCGGGTACGCGGTCTTCTACACGGCGACGACCTGGTCCCTGGCGTACGCGACCGAGCGGCTCGGTGTGAGCCGGACCGTGATGCTGGCCTGCATCATGGCCGCGGTGGTGGTGAAGGGCGCGCTGACGCCCCTGACGGCGATGCTCGGCGACCGCTACGGGCGGCGGCCCCTGTGCCTCGCCGGGAGCGCGCTGGCGGCGCTGTGGATGTGCCCGATGGTCGCGCTGCTGTCGACGGGGGCGCCGCTGCCGATGTTCGTGGGGCTGATGGGGGCGCTGATCGCGTTCGTGGTGATGTTCGGGGTGATCGCGGCCTATCTGCCCGAGCTGTACGAGCCGCGGGTGCGCTGCACGGGCGCCTCGGTCGGCTACAACCTCGGGGGCGTTCTCGGGGGCGCGCTCACCCCGGTCGTGGCGACGGCGCTCGCGGAGGGGTCGGGGCGGGTGCCGTGGGCGGTGGGGATGTATCTGACGGCGATCGCGCTGGTCAGCCTGGGCTGCTTCGCGCTGCTGCCGGAGACGCGCCCGGCGCCGGTGGGGGCCGGGCGGCCGGTGACGGCCGGGGCCGCTAAGGGTTGATCGCCAGTTCCAGATACGCCGCGAACAGCACCAGATGGACGCCGCCCTGCAAGGGTGTGGCCCGGCCCGGCACCACCGTCAGGGAGCTGACCACGACGGTGAGGGCGAGCAGGACCATATGGGTGGGGCCGAGGCCGAGGACGAGCGGGCCGGTGAGCCAGAGCGAGGCGAGGGCGACGGCGGGGATGGTCAGGCCGATGCTGGCCATCGCGGAGCCGAGCGCGAGGTTGAGGCTGGTCTGCACACGGTCGCGGCGGGCGGAGCGCAGGGCGGCGATGGTCTCGGGGAGCAGCACGAGCAGCGCGATGACGACACCGACGACGGCCTGGTTGAGGCCGGCCGCGTCCACGCCGGACTCGATCGTGGGCGAGACCCCCTTGGCCAGGCCGACGACTCCGATCAGCGCCAGCCCGAGCAGGCCGAGGCTGATCAGGGCGGTGCGGGCGGAGGGGGCGTCGGCGTGGCTGTCGGCGGTGATGACCTCGCCCTGCCGGGTGATCGGGAGGAAGTAGTCGCGGTGCCGGATGGTCTGGGTCGCGACGAACAGCCCGTAGAGGATCAGTGAGGACACCGCGGCGAAGGTGAGCTGGACGCTGGAGAACTCCGGTCCGGGTTTGCTGGTGGTGAAGGTCGGCAGGACCAGGCTGAGGGTGGCCAGGGTCGCGACGGTGGCGAGCGCGGCGCCGGTGCCCTCGGGGTTGAAGATGGCCGTGCCGTGGCGCAGGGAGGCGGTCAGCAGGCACAGGCCGACGATGCCGTTGCAGGTGATCATCACGGCGGCGAAGACCGTGTCCCGGGCCAGGGTCGAGCTCTTGTCGCCGCCGTCGACCATCAGGGTGACGATCAGGGCGACCTCGATGATCGTCACGGCGATGGCGAGGACGAGGGAGCCGAAGGGTTCGCCGACGCGGTGGGCGACGACCTCCGCGTGGTGCACGGCGGCCAGGACGGCTCCGGCGAGGACCAGCGTCACCACCGCGACGAGCACTCCGGGCAGGTCGCGGCCCCAGGTCAGCGCCAGCAGGACGACCGCGAGCACCGGCACGAGGGACGTCCACCGGGTTGTGAGCGACCTGAGCCGAGCGATCATGGAGCGATCGTCGCAGAGCGGCCCGGCCTTCGCATTCCGGCTCTCGCACCCCGGGCGCGGGCGGGAGCGGACGCACCGGGAGCGGTGCTTGGCACTACGCCGCGCACCGCTCCCGGGGTGGTTGTCATCGTGTCCCACGAGGTCAGGCCCCGATGCTGTCCTTCGGGGAGCCCTCGTCCTCGGAGCGCTCCGCCTCGGCCGCCTGCTGCTTCTTCGAGGCGAGCAGGCTGGTGATCGTGGTGACGATCAGGACGGAGCAGATCACGCCGAGGGAGACGGGGATGCTGATCTCGGGGACATGGACGCCCGACTCGTGCAGCGCGTGCAGCACCAGCTTGACGCCGATGAAGCCCAGGATGACCGAGAGGCCGTAGCTGAGGTGGATCAGCTTCTTCAGCAGTCCGCCGATGAGGAAGTAGAGCTGGCGCAGACCCATCAGGGCGAACGCGTTGGCGGTGAAGACGATGTACGGGTCCTGGGTGAGACCGAAGATCGCGGGGATGGAGTCGAGGGCGAAGAGCACGTCGGTGGTGCCGATCGCGAGCATCACGACCAGCATCGGGGTCATGACCCGCTTGCCGTTCTCCTCGATCCACAGCTTGGTGCCGTGGTAGCGGTCGGCGACACCGAACTTGCGCTCGGCGGCCTTGAGCAGCTTGTTCTCCTCGAACTCCTCGTCCTCCTCGGCGGCCCGCGCCTCCTGGATGAGCTTCCAGGCGGTCCAGATCAGGAAGGCGCCGAAGAGGTAGAAGACCCAGGCGAAGTTGGCGAGGATCGCGGCGCCCGCGGCGATGAAGATCGCCCGCAGGACCAGGGCTATGAGGACACCGAAGAGCAGGACCCGCTGCTGGTACTGCGTCGGGACCGCGAACTTCGCCATGATCAGGACGAAGACGAAGAGGTTGTCGACGCTCAGCGACTTCTCGGTGATGAAGCCGGCGAAGAACTCCCCGGCGGGCTGTCCGCCGCCGAAGAAGAGCAGGCCGAGGCCGAAGAGCCCGGCCAGGGCGATCCAGACGACGGTCCAGATCCCGGCTTCCTTGATGGACACGTCGTGCGGCTTGCGGCCGATGAAGAAGTCGACCGCGATGAGGGCGGCCAGGCCCACGATGGTCAGGACCCACAGGGTCACGGAAACATCCACTGCGCCTCCGGCAGTACGTAACGGCAAGGTCAGCGTCGTTGCGCTGCCGGAGGTCTCTTCCACCCAGGTGATGGGCCGACGTCCCGGGATCGGGATCGATCCGTATTGACGGGAACGCCGCAGTCAGGGAGTACTCCCCTCCGCACGGAAGACAGTACCCCAATCACCAAGGAACGGTAAAGCGATTGGCAAAGAAAAGATCAAAACGGCTGGTCAGAGGTCCTTTACCTGTACTTGGCGCGAGCTGCCGCGACCTGTGCGAGCACCTGCTCCAGCACCTGGCTGCCGTGCGGCACGAGGCACGGCTCGTACGTCCACGCGTGCCCCACCCAGGGGTCGGCGAGATGGTCGTCGGGCACCGGGGTCAGCCGCAGCAGGCCGCGCCACAGCGGGTCGAGCAGCGGCCCGTAGGCGCTGGACTCCTCGCGGTCGGCCACCATCATCAGATGCACGCCGACGGCCGGGCCCTCGTCGGCGAGATAGCGCAACTGGTTCACCGCGCGGTCGTCGAAGCCGTGCGGGAAGTCGTTGACGACCAGGAGCTGCTGGGAGGTGTCGAAGCCCGGCGGCAGCGAGTCGGCCGCGCCGCCCCGCACCGCCATCTGCACCAGGTCGACCCGCTGGGTGAGCCGCCCCAGGACGTCCGCCACCCCGGCGGCGCCGACCGCGGGCGGGGCGGCGAGCACCCCGGCGCGCACCAGCGGCGCGAGCGCCTGCGCGCCGGATCCCGCCGGGTCGATGACATGCACGGTGAACTCGTCCGCCGGATGCACGGCGAGGAGGCGGGCCGTGTGCGCCACGGCCGACTCCATCGCGAGCTGCCGCAGTTCGTGGGAGTCCGCGAACGAGCCGTCGGACGCGGCGGTGCGCCCGGCGTCGATCCACAGGCCGCGTTCGAGCGGCAGCCGGACCAGCATCGGGATGCGCAGCGGATCGCTCTCGGGCAACTGGAGGTCCCCGAGCCGGAACGCCATCGGCATCTCCATGGGCACCCGGTAGGCGTGCCACGCCGGGTTGTCCCAGCGGGCGTACGCCACGGGCAGCGCCGGCTCGACGACCTCGGCCTCGGCCGTGAGCTGGACGAGATCGCGCTCCAGCGCCTCACGGGCCTGGTCGACGAGCTGGACGTGCTTGGCCTGGGCGGTCTCCCGGGCGGCGTCGCCCTGGCCGCCGATCCGGCTGCGCGGGTCGGACAGGACCTGGTCCAGCTCCTTCTCCAGCCGGGTGTCGGCGAAGTCCACCGCGCTGCGGTAGGCGGCCGTGGTGCGCGCCAGGTCCTCGAACATGCCCCACACCTGGTTGTAGAGGCGTTCGTCCATGGACCAGCCGGTCGCGTCACCGGCGACCGGCCGGGCCGGCTGACCGGGCTCGGCCGGGGGCGCGGTGGGCGGGGGCGGCGGCGGAGCGGCGTTCTGCCGGCGGGGGTGGCTGTAGTCGATCGGGCCGCCGGAGGACGGGGCCGCGGGCGTCGGCTGGGTCGCGGCCGGGTCGGCGGCCGAGGCGCCGCCGTCCGGACGGCCCGGCGCCCCGCCGTAGGGGCCGGTGGCACCCTGCGCGCCCGGGTACGGCCCGGTGGCGCCCTGGGTGGTGTACGGCGAACCGCTCTGGTCGGGGCCGAGGGCCGAGGTGGCCGTCTGCCGGGAGCGGTCGCCCTCGGGGGTGCGCGGCGGCGGGGCCTGGAGCGAACGGGCCAGTCCCTCGACGACCGCGGAGTTGATGCTCGTCGCGAGCTGGGGCGCCTGCGGCAGGCCCTGGTCGGTGAGCAGCTCCGCGAGACCGCCCGCGTACCCCTGGCCGACGGCCCGCACCTTCCAGGCGCCCTGCCGGCGGTACAGCTCCAGGGCGACCACGGCCGACTCGGCGTCCAGACCGGTGATCGTGTACGAGGCGACCTCGGTGCCGTCGAGACCGGTGACCGCGACGAAGGGGACGGCGGCGGAGCCGAAGCTGACCGGCCCGCCGACGCCCATGGGCAGGGCGAGCAGGACGCTGACCCGGTGCACCTCGGCGGACAGCGCGTCGAGGTCCACCGCGAGACGGTGGTCCGCGGCGGCCTGCCGGGAGACCTCCAGGCCCGGCAGGGTGGGCGCGCCCGGGTGGGCCACCCACTCGACGCTGTGCGCCCTGCCGTCCTCGTCGCCGAGGGTCGCCGCGGCCACGATCGGCGTGCCGGCCGAGACCCTGATCTCGAGGCGGGCCTGGGAGAGCGGGTGGTTCTGTCCCCGCACCAGCTCGGCCGTCATCGCCTGTCGTCCCCCTGTGTCGCGTGTGGTGGTGTCGGATGGGGCCCGGCCGGTGTGCCCGGCCGGGCCCCGCCCGCCGTCTTACAGCGCCGGCAGGATCGCCGGCAGCAGGTCCTGGAAGGTACGGCCGTTGGCCGGGGTGCCGAGGGCCGTCATGTTCCAACCGCCGCCGACCCGGTGCACCTTGGCCATGATCTGCGCGGTGTAGGCGCCGCCGCCGGCGAGCGTGTAGCGCGCCAGCTCCTGGCCGTTGGTCTCGTCGACCAGGCGGCAGAACGCGTTCTGCACCTCCTGGAAGGTCTGGCCCGTGAAGGAGTTCACGGTGAAGATGATCTGGTCGATGTGGACCGGGACACGCGCCAGGTCGACGAGGATCGCCTCGTCGTCGCCGCCCTGGCCGACACCGCCGACCAGGTTGTCGCCGGTGTGGCGGACCGAGCCGTCGTCGCTCACCAGGTGGCGGAAGAAGACGACGTCGACCGGCTGCTTGTCGGCGAAGAGGACGGCGGAGGCGTCGAGGTCGATCTCGCGGGTGCGGGAGCCGAACAGGCCGCGCCGCGGAGCCGCCTGCCAGCCGAGACCCATGCGCACCGCGGTCAGGCTGCCGCCGTCGTTCTTCTGAAGACTGATGGCCTGACCCTTGGTCATGTTGACGGTCACGCGCTGATTCCCCTCTCGGACTGTCCCCTGTTGCCGCGGCACCCGCGGTTGTCCAAAACCCTACGCAAGGGCACTGACAGTGCCGTACCCAGGCCCGCACTTTGTGTCGGTCTTGCAACACAGCGCGGGGGAACCCGGGCACGGCGGCCTCGCGGGCCGGGCCGTCAGGCCAGACCCGCCTCCTTCATCTGACGCAGTTCCTTCTTCATCTCGGAGACCTCGTCACGCAGCCGGGCGGCGACCTCGAAGTGGAGATCGGCGGCGGCGGCCCGCATGCGCTGGGTCATCTCCTCGATCTGCTCGGCGAGTTGGGCGGCGGGACGGTCGGTCGGAACGGTCTCGGCCTTCCCCTTCGCGGACTTCGCCGACGTCGCGGACTTCGCCGACGAGGCGGCCGTGGCGGATTTCGCTCCCTTGGCGGCCTTGCCGCCGAGTGCGGGAACCGGCGCCTTGGTGCCCCCGCCGTCCTTCTTCGCGCGGTAGCCGGAGCCGAGCAACTGTTCGGTGTCGACCTCCTCGCGGGCGATCTGGGCCACGATGTCGTTGATCTTCTTGCGGAGCGGCTGCGGGTCGATGCCGTTCGCCGTGTTGTACGCGACCTGCTTCTCCCGGCGGCGGTTGGTCTCCTCGATCGCCCGCTCCATGCCCGGGGTGATCTTGTCGGCGTACATGTGGACCTGGCCGGAGACATTGCGCGCCGCGCGGCCGATGGTCTGGATCAGCGAGGTGCCGGAGCGCAGGAAGCCCTCCTTGTCGGCGTCGAGGATCGCCACCAGGGAGACCTCGGGCAGGTCGAGGCCCTCCCTGAGCAGGTTGATGCCGACCAGGACGTCGAATTCGCCGGCGCGCAGCTCGCGCAGCAGCTCGATGCGGCGCAGCGTGTCGACGTCGCTGTGGAGATAGCGCACCTGGATGCCCAGTTCGAGGAAGTAGTCGGTGAGGTCCTCGGCCATCTTCTTGGTGAGCGTGGTGACCAGGACGCGTTCGTCCTTCTCCACGCGCGTGCGGATCTCGTGCACCAGGTCGTCGATCTGGCCCTCGGTGGGCTTGACGACGACCTCCGGGTCGATCAGACCGGTGGGGCGGATGATCTGCTCCACGACGCCGTCCCCGCGGGACAGCTCGTACTTGCCGGGTGTCGCCGACAGGTAGACGGTCTGTCCGATGCGCTCCTGGAACTCCTCCCACTTCAGCGGGCGGTTGTCCAGGGCGGACGGCAGCCGGAAGCCGTGGTCGACGAGGGTGCGCTTGCGCGAGGCGTCGCCCTCGTACATGGCGCCGATCTGCGGGACGGTGACATGGGACTCGTCGATGACGAGCAGGAAGTCGTCCGGGAAGTAGTCGAGCAGGGTGTTCGGCGGGGAGCCGGGCGAGCGGCCGTCGAAGTGCATCGAGTAGTTCTCGACACCGGAGCAGGAGCCGATCTGGCGGAGCATCTCCAGGTCGTAGTTGGTGCGCAGGCGCAGCCGCTGGACCTCCAGGTGCTTGCCCTGCTTCTCCAGGTCGGCCAGGCGCTCGCCCAGCTCCTTCTCGATGTCGTTGGCCGCCCGCTCCAGGCGCTCGGGGCCCGCGACGTAGTGGGTGGCCGGGAAGACGTAGAGATGCTCGTCGTCGCTGATGATCTCGCCGGTGAGGGGGTGGAGGGTGGAGAGGGCCTCGATCTCGTCACCGAACATCTCGATGCGGACGGCCAGCTCCTCGTAGACCGGGAAGATCTCGATGGTGTCGCCGCGCACCCGGAAGGTGCCGCGGCTGAACGCCAGGTCGTTGCGCGTGTACTGGATGTCGACGAAGCGGCGCAGCAGCGCGTCCCGGTCGATCTCGTCGCCGACCTTGAGGGAGACCATGCGGTCCACGTACTCCTGCGGGGTGCCCAGGCCGTAGATGCAGGAGACGGAGGCGACCACCACGACGTCCCGCCGGGTGAGGAGGGAGTTGGTGGCGGAGTGGCGCAGCCGCTCGACCTCCTCGTTGATCGAGGAGTCCTTCTCGATGTAGGTGTCCGACTGCGGGACGTACGCCTCGGGCTGGTAGTAGTCGTAGTACGAGACGAAGTATTCGACCGCGTTGTTCGGCAGGAGTTCGCGGAATTCGTTCGCCAACTGGGCGGCCAGGGTCTTGTTCGGCGCCATCACCAGGGTGGGGCGCTGAAGCTTCTCGATCATCCACGCGGTGGTGGCGGACTTGCCGGTGCCGGTCGCGCCGAGCAGGACGACGTCCTTCTCGCCGCCCTGCACGCGCCGGGCCAGCTCGGCGATGGCCGCCGGCTGGTCGCCGCTGGGCTGGTAGGGGCTGACGACCTCGAAGGGCGCCACCGTGCGTTCGATCTGGGATACGGGCCGCATGGCATCCACCGTACGACCCCCCACTGACAACGGGGCCGGGTCAGCGGTTCTGCGGGGTGCGGGTCTCGTGGTGGGCGGCCGTTCCGCGGGTGCGGAGGCGCAGGCGGCGCGGGGTGTGGGCCGGGTGGGCGGAACCGGTCCTGGCCGGGACGCCGGGCTTGTGCTCGACGGGCGCCCGGTCGGGCCCGCCCATGATCATCAGCGGGTCGAAGAGGATGACGACGCCGGCGAGGCAGAGGAAGGCGAGGGGGCCGATCAGCATCGGCGCGAGGAGGGTGGTGGGCGAGTCGCCCGGGACGGGGGCCCCGGTGTGCAGGTGCACCTTCATGGCGGCCATGCCGGTGTAGTGCATGCCGGTCACGGCGAGCCCCATGACGAGGGCGGCGCCCACGCTCCACAGGAAGCCCCTGACCTGTCCCGCGGCCCACAGGGCGGCGGTGGCGGCCACCATGGCTATCGCGACGGAGGCGCCCACGGTGAAGGTGTTGTACTCCAGCGTGCCGTTGAAGCTCATGCCGGCCATGCCCAGGTAGTGCATCGACGCGATGCCCAGTCCGGTGATGGTGCCCCCGGTGAACAGCGCGGTACCGGTCGCGCCCCGGTAGCCGACGATGAAGATCCCGACGCCGACCATGACGACGGCGACGGCGAGGCTCGCGTAGGTCATCGGCTTGTCGTAGTGGATCGGGGCGTCCTGGATGGTGAAGCCCATCATGGCGATGAAGTGCATCGTCCAGATCCCGGAACCGATCGCCGCCGAGCCGAGGGCGAGCCATCCGGGGCGCCAGGAGTGCGAGACGAGCAGCGCCCTGGTCGTGCAGCGCAGACCGAGGGCGCCGCCGAGGCAGGCCATGACGTAGGCCACCAGCGGTGTGACGAGGCCGTAGCTGAATCCGTCGACCGTGCCGTGCATGCGCGGCTGCCCTTCCGCCCTGTTGGATGTCCTGACGCGCCCCTCCCCGGGACCGCGCGAGCGGTCAAGGCTGAGAGAGAGTATGACTGCCACCGGAATGGTCGAACGATTTTCCGGCAAAGAAACACGGTCCTGCCCCACATGTGCGGCATCCGTGAGGGCCCGCGGCACCCTCTTTCATCCTGTCTTTCCTTCCGCGCGCCTTCCGCACCCCCCTCGTCGTTCACTCTGTGCTGTCACAGTTGAGCCGTACGTGACCGGTATGTGAAATCGATCGACACAAGGAGTGCACATGCACGCGCGTGCAGTTGCCGCCACGACCACCGCGCTCCTGGGCACCGCCGCCCTGCTGCTGCCCGTCCACGACGCGCGCGCGGGCGGCGCGGTCCGGCCCACGGTGATCGCCCACCGGGGCGCCTCCGCGTACGCCCCCGAGAACACGCTGGCCGCGGTCGACGAGGCCGCCGCGCGGGGCGTCGTCTGGGTGGAGAACGACGTCCAGCGCACCAAGGACGGCGAGCTGGTGGTGATCCACGACGACTCCCTGCGCCGCACCACCGACGTCGAGGAGGTCTTCCCCGACCGTGCGCCGTGGAAGGTGGCGGACTTCACCGCGGCCGAGATCGCCCGGCTGGACGCGGGCGGCTGGTTCGGTCCCGCCTACGCGGACACGCGCGTGCCGACGCTCGAGGAGTACGTGGACCGGGTGGAGCGCAACCACCAGAAGCTGCTCCTGGAGATCAAGAACCCCGCCCTGTACCCGGGCGTCGAGGCGCAGACGCTCAAGCTGCTGAGCAACGAGGGCTGGCTCGACCCGCGGCATCTGTCCGGGCGGCTGATCGTGCAGAGCTTCAGCGCGGACAGCCTGCGGACCGTGCACGATCTGAAGCCTGCGGTGCGGACCGGGCTGCTCGGGACGCCGCCCGTGGCGGAGCTGCCCTCGTACGCGGGCTTCGCCGATCTGGTCAATCCGTCCCACACCACGCTGTCGCGGTCCTACGTGGACGCCGTGCACGCGCTCACCGGGCCGCACGGCCGGCGGATGGAGGTCTTCGCCTGGACCGTCGACGACGCCCCGGCCGCCCGCACGGTCGCCGGGTACGGGGTCGACGGCATCATCAGCAACAAACCGGACGTGGTGCGGCGGGCGGTGTACTGGTACTGACGGCGGGCCCGCGGTACTGGCACTGACACCGGGCCCGCGCCTCGGCCGGACCGGCGCCGGCGGTGCCCGGCCGGGGGCGGCCGGGGGGCGTTGTCAGTGGCGGGCCGTACGGTGGGGCGCATGAGCAGCCATGCGCAGAACGAGCAGCGGGTCGTGTGGGCCGTCGTCGGCAGCGACATCGGTCCGCTGCTGCTGGCCGCGACCCCCGAGGGCGTGGTCAACGTCGTGTTCCACGCCACCGGCCCGGTCCGGGACCGGACGCTCGCCCGGCTCGCCGAGCGGCTCGGCACCGAGCCCGTCGAGGCCCCCGGCTCCCCGCTGCTGGCCGAGGCGATACGGCAGCTCGACGCGTACTTCGCGGGTGACCGGCGCGACTTCGAGCTGCCGTTGGACTGGTCGCTGATCTCGGGCTTCAACCGTCAGGTGCTGCGCGAGCTGGCCTCCGGGGTGCCGTACGGCGCGGTCGTGGGGTACGGCGATCTGGCCGGCCGGGTGGGGCAGCCGGGCGCGGCCCAGGCGGTGGGGGCGGCGATGGGTGCCAATCCGCTGCCGATCGTGGTTCCCTGCCATCGGGTCGTCGAGAGCGACGGCGGCATCGGAGGGTTCGGGGGCGGCCTGGAGACCAAGCGGAAGCTGCTCGCGCTGGAGGGGGTCCTGCCCGAACCGCTGTTCTGACGTCCGACGGGTGCCACCGGCCCCACAGGTCGGACAGGGGGGAGATCGCGCCGGTGACCGGCCTCATCGTCAAACGCGCGGGCGTGCCGCCCGTCGACGCCGCGCAGGTGCCCGCGCTGCGGCGGCGTACGACCGCGGTGCTGGTCACCGCGCAGATCCTCGGCGGGCTCGGGGTGGCCACCGGCATCGCGCTGTCCGCCGTCCTCGCCCGGCAGGTCAGCGGCACCGAGGCGCTGTCCGGGCTGGCGCCCACCGCGACCGTCGCGGGGACGGCCGTGCTGTCGATGCCGCTGGCCGCGCTGATGGCGGCACGCGGGCGCCGGCCGGGGCTGGTGCTGGCCTATCTGATCGGTGCCCTCGGCGCCTCCGTCGTGGTGGTGGCCGCGCGGATCGGGAGCTTTCCGCTGCTGCTCTGCGGCATGGCGGCCTTCGGCGCGGCCTCCTCGGCGAACCTCCAGGCCCGGTTCGCGGCCGCCGATCTCGCCGAGCCCGAGCGGCGGGCCCGGGCGATCTCGCTCGTGGTGTGGGCGACGACCGTCGGCGCGGTGCTCGGCCCGAACATCTCCGCGCCGGCCGGCCGCAGCGTCACGGGTCTCGGGATACCCGAGGCGGCCGGGCCCTTCCTGTGGGCGGCCGTCATCTTCGTCGTGTCGGCGGTCGTGGTGGCCGTGCTGCTGCGCCCCGACCCGCTGCTGACGGCCCGCGCGCTGGCGCCCGAGGACGAGCACTCCCCCGCGGCGCGTTCCCTGCGGGCCGGGCTGTCGGCCGTCGCCGCCTCGCCGCTCGCCCGGCTCGCGCTGGTGACGGTGGTCGTGTCCCACACGGCGATGGTCTCGGTGATGGCGATGACACCGCTCGACCTCGCGCATCACGGGGCGGGCATCGATCTCATCGGGCTGGTCATCAGCGGGCACATCGCCGGCATGTACGCGTTCGCGCCGCTGATGGGCCGGCTCGCGGACCGGGTGGGGCGGCTGTCGGTGACCGGGCTCGCGGCGGGGCTGCTGGCCTGCGCGCTGTTCCTGGCCGGTACGGCGGGCGGCTCCCACGGGCAGACCGCCGCCGGGCTCTTCGTGCTCGGCCTGGGCTGGTCGGCCGGGCTCGTGTCCGGTTCCGCGCTGCTGACGGACTCCGTCCCGCAGTCCGCGCGGGCGGCGGCGCAGGGGCTGTCCGACCTCACGATGAACACCTCGGCCGGGGTCGGCGGGGCGATCGCCGGGCTGGTGGTGGCGAAGGCGAGCTACGCGTGGCTGAACCTCGCCGCCGCCTGTCTGCTCGTACCGCTGGTCGCGCTGGTGCTCTTCACGCGCGGGGGTTTGACGCGGCGCGGGGCTCGCCAGGGATGAGGGGAGAGCGACGTACAGGAGGCAGGCGTGGTGCTGGTGGTGTCGGAAGAGGTGCGCGAGGCGCTTGACGCGCGTCGCCCCGTGGTGGCCCTGGAGTCCACGATCATCGCGCACGGGCTGCCTCGCCCGCGCAATCTCCAGGTGGCGCTGGAGCTGGAGGCGGTGGTCCGGGAGCAGGGCGCCGTGCCTGCGACGATCGCGGTGCTGGACGGCAGGCCCCATGTCGGCCTGGACAAGCAGCAGTTGGAGCGGGTGGCCAACGAGGACGGGATACGCAAGCTGGGCCATCGTGATCTGCCGCCCGCGGTGGCCGCGGGCGCGAGCGGGGCGACCACCGTGTCGGCGACGGCCCTGCTGGCCGCGCTGGCCGGGGTGCGGGTGTTCGCCACGGGCGGGCTCGGCGGTGTGCACCGGGAGTGGACCGTCACCCAGGACGAGTCGGCGGACCTCGGGCTGCTGGCCCGCACGCGGATCACCGTGGTGTGCGCGGGCGTGAAGTCGATCCTGGACGTGCCGGCGACGCTCCAGCGGCTGGAGACCCTGGGGGTGACCGTCGCCGGATACGGCACGGACCGCTTCCCCGGCTTCTATCTGTCCGACTCGGGACACCCGGTGGACTGGACGCTCACCTCCCCGGCGCAGGTGGCCGCGGTGATGCGGGCCCAGGACGCGCTGGACATGCCGGAGTCGGCGCTGATCGTGGCCAACCCGGTGCCGGAGGAGGAGCAGTTGGATCCCGCGCTGCACGCGCGGGTGCTCGCCGACGCGCTGCACGCGTGCGAGGCGGAGGGCGTGACCGGCCAGGGCGTCACCCCGTTCCTGCTCGACTACCTGGTGCGGCACACCGACGGGGCGTCCCTGAGCGCCAATCTGGCGGCGGTGCGCGGCAATGTCCGGCTCGCGGGGAGGATCGCGGCCGCCTGGGCCGCCGGGTGAGCGGCCCGGCGGGCGGGGCCGCCGCGCGCGAGGGCGGCGGGGCGCTGCTGGTGGTCGGGGACGTCGTGACGGACGTCGTCGCACGGCATCGGGGTCCGTTGGCGTCGGGGACGGACACGGTCGCCGTGATCCGCACCCTGCCGGGCGGCGCGGGCGCCAACGTGGCCTGCTGGGCGGCCCATTGGGGGTGCCCGGACGTCCGGCTGCTCGGGCGGGTGGGCGCGGAGGCGGTGGCCTGGCACGAGCGCGAGCTGCTCGCGTCGGGGGTGCGGCCGCGGCTCGTCGTCGATCCTCAGGCCGCGACCGGCACGGTGATCTGCCTGGTCGACACCGGGGCGGCGGCGGAGCGGACGTTCCTCACCGACAGCGGCGCGTCCCTGCGGCTCGGGCCCGAGGACTGGTCGCAGGCCCTGCTGGACGGGGTGGGGCGGCTGCATCTGTCGGGCTATCTGCTGTTCTCCGGGACCGGGCGGGCGCTGGTCCGCACGGCCGTCGCGTCGGCACGCGCGCGGGGAGTCCCCGTGAGCCTCGATCCGGCGTCGGCGGGCTTTCTGGTGGAGCTGGGAGTCGAGCGGTTCATGGCCCTCGTCGAAGGGGTGGACGTGCTGCTGCCCAGCCGGGACGAGGCGGGTCTGCTGACCGGGCTGCCGGACGGCGCGGCCGCGGCGGCCGCGCTGAGCCGCCGGGTGCCGCTGGTGGTGGCGAAGCAGGGGGCGGACGGCGCGCTGGTGGCCCAAGGCGGTGCCGTCCTCGCACGGGTCCCCGCGGTTCCCGCGACGCCGCGGGACACCACGGGCGCCGGTGACGCCTTCACGGGCGCCTTCCTCGCCACGCTCCTGACGGGAGCGGACCCCGGCGCCGCGGCGGAGGAGGGGTGCCGGGCGGGGGCCCTGGCGGTGGAACGCGTCGGCGGCAGACCGCCGGAGGGCGGGGGCGGCACCGGGCCCTCCGAGTCGGCCAGGTCAGCCAGGTCCGCCGAGTGCTCCAAATCCCCTGCATCGTCCGGGCCGTCCGTGCCCTCCGGTTCTTCGGCCGATGACGGACGGGCGGCGGGTGACCCGGCGCGCGCCGGGTGAGGGGGGGTGGTCTCCGTACCCGGGGTCCCCGGCGTTACGGCTTCCTCCCCCACGCCGAGATCAGCGGGGCCGTCGCCAGGTCCATGGTGCCGGTGGCCACGTTGGCGAGGTGCCGCTCGATGTCGTCCTCGGTGGCCAGGCCGGCGCCGACGAGCCGGTCGCGGATCTGACGGACCGTCGCGGACTCCAGCGCCCCGCAGGCGTCCGAGCTGAGCGGGAAGTAGGCGTCGGCCTCGACCCGGCGCAGCCCGGCCTCCCGGAGCAGACGGGGGAGCTTACGGCCGTAGGAGAGGTCGGCGCCGCGGTCGGCGAGCAGGGTGCGGAAACCGTTCCGCAGGCGGTTGGCGAGCTGCTGCTCGGGGCCGTGCTCGTCGGGGCAGATCAGGGGCTGGAGGGCCGGGTCGCCGTCCTCGACGAGGAGCCGGCCGCCGGGCCGCAGCGACTTGATCATGGAGGCCAACGCCCGCTCCCGGTCCGGGACATGGACGAGGACGAGCCGGGCGTGCACCAGGTCGAAGCCGTCGCCGGGCGGCTCCTCGGTGCCGACGTCGTGGACCCTTACCTCCACCGGCGGGCGGCCGACCGTGGTCAGCAGGCTCGTGTCGATGTCGGTCGCGACCACCTTGCCGGTCGGCCCGACCTTCTTGGCCAGCCAGGACACCACGGAGGTGCCGCCCGCCCCGACTTCCCAGCAGCGCCAGCCGGGGCCGACGCCGAGCCCTTCGAGGTGGCGGAACGTCGTGGGATCGAAGAGGGCGGCGAAGGCGCCGAAGCGTTCGGCCGCCTCGGTCTGCCGGTTGTCCAGGAGGTACCCGTCGGTGCGCGTCATGCCGTGATCATCCCAGTTGACCTGCTTGTACAGGTGGGCGACGCGGCCGGATCGGTCACGCCGGGGGCGGGTACGCGCCGTCCGAGGTGAGCGGGGCGACCGGTTGTCCACAGGCGGGAACAAAGCGGAATCCTCGCTGCCCACAGGCTCACCCACGGTCGGCGTGATCCTGGCAGACTGGCGCGCCAGGGCGCAGGAGTTCGGCGCGAGGAGATCCACGAAGGGGGGCCAGGATGACGATGGCGGGGAATCTGCGGAGGGTCACCGGCCTCGACCGGGTCGGTGGTCTGCGCAAGGTGGCGCGGCTGGGCCGGCGGCGCAGCCGGGTCGACCTCAGTCATCACGCGCGCTCGCCGCTGGGCTCCTCGGTGGTGAACTGCGTGGCGTATCTGGACGGCGTGCGGGCACCGGCCGCGGGTGACCTGGTCAGTGCGGTGGAGGAGGTGCGCAAGCACCGGCACGGTTTCGTCTGGCTCGGTCTGCACGAACCGACGAACGACGAGTTCGCGGGCATCGCCGAGCTGTTCGACCTGCATCCGCTGGCGGTGGAGGACGCGGTCGAGGCGCATCAGCGCCCGAAGGTCGAGCGGTACGACGAGACGCTGTTCGCGGTGTTCAAGACGGTCTGTTATGTGGAGCACGAGCAGTTGACGGCCACCAGTGAGGTGGTCGACACCGGCGAGATCATGGTGTTCGTGGGCCCCGACTTCGTCATCACGGTGCGGCACGGGCGGCACGGCTCGCTCGGCCCGCTGAGGGAGGGGCTGGAGGCCGATCCGGGGCAGCTCGCGATAGGGCCTTCGTCGGTGCTGCACGCCATCGCGGACCATGTGGTCGACGACTACCTCCATGTCATCGACTCCGTGCAGGCCGACATCGACCAGGTCGAGGCGGACGTCTTCGCGGAGAACGGCGCGCGGACCGATCCGGGGCGGATCTACCAGCTCAAGCGGGAACTCCTGGAGCTGAAGCGGGCCGTGGTCCCGCTGAAGCGGCCGCTGACGGATCTGGCCGAGCACCCGGTGCGGGTGGTGGACCCGCAGATACAGGCGTACTTCCGGGACGTCTCGGACCATCTGCTGCGGGCCACGGAGCAGATCGCCGCGTTCGACGAACTGCTGAACTCGATCCTCCAGGCGCATCTGGCCCAGGTCACGGTCGCGCAGAACGAGGACATGCGGAAGATCACCGCGTGGGCCGCGGTGATCGCCGTTCCGACCATGGTCTGCGGTGTCTACGGCATGAACTTCGATCACATGCCGGAGCTGCACTGGAGGTTCGGCTATCCGCTGATACTCGGCGTGATATCCGGGGTCTGTCTGCTGCTGTACCGGGGCTTCCGGCGCAACGGCTGGCTGTGAGGCGGGCCGTGCCCGGGGGTCACTGGCGGCTGGTCCCGGACATCGCGTAGACGTTCTCGACCCAGGACGCGATCTGATCGTCGTTCAGATGCCGGGCGAGGTCGGCCTCACTGATCATGCCGACCAGGCGCTTGTTCTCGATGACGGGCAGCCGGCGGATCTGGTGGTCCTGCATCTCGCGGAGCACCTCGTCGACGTCGGCGCTCGCCTCGATCCAGCGCGGGGTGCCGTTGGCCATCTCCCCGGCGGTGACCTTGGACGGGTCGTGGCCCATGGCCACACAGCCCACGACGATGTCGCGGTCGGTGAGGATGCCGCAGAGCCGGTCGTTGTCGTCGCCGATGGGCAGCGCTCCGACGCCCATGTCTCGCATCAACTGGGCGGCGCGGTCGAGGGTCTCGTGGGCGGGGATCCATCGGGCGCCCCGGTGCATGATGTCTCCGGCGGTGGTCATGCGTACCTCCCGTGGCCGGACGGCCGGCGCGGCGCGGGGGCACCGCTAGTCCCGGCGCCCTTCATTCTCGCCGCGCCGCCGAAGGGCCGCACCCGGAGCCGAGGGCGTCGGCCGGTGCGTCCGGTGGATCCGGTGGATGCCGTGGATCCGGTGCCGTCAGCCGTTCCACGCCGGATGGCGGGGGTCGTCCGCGCGCACCACGACGTCGGCCGTGGCCGCCGGGTCGGTCTCCCGCTCGTAGGTCTCGTAGGCGGGGAGTGTCCAGTGGTCGGGTTCGGGGGTGCGGCGGCGCAGGGCGCCCGGGGAGAGGAGGACGTGCACGCTGAAGTCGAAGGGGAACCAGTGGCGGAGGAGGAAGGGGCCGTGCAGCAGCAGGAAGCCGCCGGGCGGGAGGTGGACGTAGGGGGTGCGGGTGGCGCGGTCGGTGACCGGGTCCCACAGGTCGGGCAGGATCCGTCCGTCGCCGCCGGGTTCGAGGGGGCCGAACACCTCGCGCCACAGGGCGCCGGTGTCGAGCCAGCCGTCGTAGTAGGCGTCGACGTCCTGGTGGCCGTACTCCAGGCGGACCGAGGCGGGGCGCAGGAAGCCGTGGGCGTCCACGGCCCGGGAGGGGCGGCCGCGGACGCGGAGTGCCTCGGCGACGCGTTCGGCGAGGTCGCCGGGGCGGGCGGCGGGGGCTCCGTCGAAGGCGATGCGCGGCCAGGGGCTGCCGTCGGCCGGCTTCAGGTCGAGCAGCCGCTCGGCGAGGAGGTCGCCGAGCCGTTCCCAGGTGATCGCTTCGAGTCGCACACGGCCCATCATGCGTCAGTCGCCCGGCGAACGCGGCGCCGCGGTGACGTGCCGCGACGGCCACCGGCGGGAATGAGGTCCACATGACGGCCGCAGCACCCGCAGCACCCCCAACTCCCCTTCCCCGTCCCGGTCTTCTCGTCGTCCAGCCGCAGCGGCGCAGACACTGCGCCGGATGCCGGCGCGGTCCGCTGCCGATGGTGGTCGTGGAGGACGACGGGCCGCGCTGTCTGGACTGCGCCGACCTGGGACACCTGGTGTTCCTGGCGCGCGGCGACACGGCGCTGACCCGCAGATCGCGGGAGGAGAGCGGGCTGTCGGCGGTGGTGGTGCGGTTCAACCGGCGCCGGGGGCGGTACGAGCGGCAGGGCGTCCTGGTCGAGGAGGCGGGCCTCGCCCGGGCGGAGGCGCGGTGTCTGGCGGACGCGGAGGCGCGGCGAAGACGCCGGGTCCGGGACGCGCGGCGGCGGGCGGAGCAGGACGTGCGGTTCACGGCGGCGTTCGCGGCGGAGATCCTGCGGCTGCTGCCAGGGTGCCCCGAGGACCGGGCGCGGGCGATCGCCGCGCACGCCTCGCTGCGGGGCAGCGGCCGGGTGGGGCGCAGCGCGGCCGGGCGGGCGCTGAGCGAGCGGGCCGTGGTCTCGGCGGTCGTGGCGTCCGTACGGCATCTGGAGACGCCGTACGACCGGCTGTTGATGGGCGGGGTGCCGCGGCGCGAGGCGCGGCGGCGGATCGCGGCGGAGGTGGAGCGGATCCTGCGGGAGTGGGGGTGGGAGGCGGGTCTCGGCCCGGCCGGCGGGTGAGCGGCGTGGACGCTCGCTTATGGTCCGGCGCGGTTCGGCCATGGCCCTGGTGCGCGGACGGGAATTGACTGGGGAGGGCGGATGGTCGCGGGTGCGATCCGGTTCGAGGCGGGAGTTGACGTCGAGATGATCGATGGGCCGTATTTCGTGCTGACGGTGCTGGGGGTGCTCGGCGCCGGGCTGGTGGCGGGGGTGTTCTGCGGGTTCTCGACCTTCGTGATGCGCGGGCTGGCGGCGCTTCCGCCCGCGCAGGGGGTGGCGGCGATGCAGGCGGTCAACAGGGCGGCGGTGCGGCCGGCGTTCATGGCCGTGTTCCTCGGGTCGACGGTCCTGGCGGTGGTGATCGCCGTGGTGACGTTCGTGCTGTGGCCGGACGAGGGGACGGTGGAGCTGCTGCTGGGCAGCGCGCTGTATCTGTTCGGTTCGTTCGGGGTGACGATGATCGCCAACGTGCCGCGCAACGACGCGCTGGCCCGGCTGGATCCGGGCGCTGCGGAGGCGGCGGTGTACTGGCCGGAGTATGTGCGTGAGTGGACGGCGTGGAACCACATACGCACGGTGGCCTCGGGTGCGGCGGCGGTGTCGTACCTGCTGGCCGTCGCCTGATCCGGAGCGGGCGCCCGCCCTGCGCCCGCTTCCCGCGGAGGGACCGGGGAAAGCGGTGTCCCGCGGCTCTGCGGGGCCGGGCGGTGGGACGTATCGTGGCCGGAAGAGTGCCGCCCGATGACGCACGGCCTGTCGCGCACACGCACGCGAGGACTACGGACATGGCCGATCCCAAGGGATTCATGACCACTCCGCGCCAGGACCGGCCCCGCCGGCCCGTGGAGCAGCGGGTCCGGGACTGGGACGAGGTGTACGTCCCCGGCGCGCTCCTGCCCATCGTGAGCCGGCAGGCGGACCGGTGTATGGACTGCGGGATCCCGTTCTGCCACGACGCGTGTCCGCTGGGCAATCTGATCCCGGAGTGGAACGACCTGGTGTCGCGGGAGGACTGGCGGGCGGCGAGCGACCGGCTGCACGCGACGAACAACTTCCCCGAGTTCACGGGGCGGTTGTGTCCGGCGCCGTGCGAGGCGGGGTGTGTGCTCGCCATCAACCAGCCGGCCGTCACCATCAAGGACGTGGAGGTCGCGATCGCCGACCGGGCCTGGGCGGACGGGTTCACCTCCCCGCGCCCGCCGGACCGGCTCTCGGGGAAGACGGTCGCGGTGATCGGTTCCGGCCCCACCGGGCTGGCGGCCGCGCAGCAGCTCACGCGCGCGGGGCACACGGTCGTCGTGTATGAGAGGGACGACCGGATCGGGGGTCTGATGCGGTACGGCATCCCGGCGTTCAAGATGGAGAAGCGCCATCTGGAGCGGCGGATCGAGCAGATGCTCGCCGAGGGGACCCGGTTCCGTACGTCGACGGCGGTCGGGCGGGACATCGGGGCGGCCGAGCTGCGGACCCGCCACGATGCCGTGGTGATCGCGACCGGGGCGACGGCATGGCGGGAACTCCCGGTGCCGGGGCGCGAGTTGGCCGGGATCCAGCAGGCGATGGAGTATCTGCCGCTGGCCAACCGGGTGTGCGAGGGGGATCTGGAGGTGTCGCCGATGTCGGCGGCCGGGCGGCACGTCGTGATCGTCGGCGGCGGCGACACCGGCGCGGACTGCCTGGGCACGGCGGTGCGGGAGGGGGCCGCGTCCGTCACCCAGCTCGACATCTACCGGCAGCCCGGCGCCGAGCGCGACGAGGACACGGACCCCTGGCCGACGTATCCGAAGATCTACCGGATGTCGGCGGCGCACGAGGAGGCGCGCGAGCTGCGGACCGCGCCGGCGGCCGACGCCGACGCGCGCCTGTTCGCCGCCTCCACGCTCCGCTTCACCGGTGACGAGACCGGTCATGTCCGTTCGCTGCACGTCGTCGAGGTCGACGAGCGGCGCACTCCGGTGGCGGGCACCGGGCGGTCGGTCCCGGCCGATCTGGTGCTGCTCGCCCTCGGCTTCTCCGGGCCGGACCGGACGGACGGGCTGACCGACCAGTTGGGGCTGGCGATGGAGCCGCGGGGCACGATCGCGCGGGACGGCGGCTTCGCGACGAACGTCCCCGGGGTGTTCGCCGCCGGGGACGCGGCGCGCGGCCAGTCGCTGATCGTGTGGGCGATCGCGGAGGGGCGGGCGGTGGCGGCGGCCGTCGACCACCATCTGACCGGCGCCTCCCGGCTGCCGGCGCCGATCTCGCCGTACGACCGCCCCATGACCGTGTGAGCGGGAGGAACCGGCCGGCCGCGGCCGGGGTCAGCGGCGTTCGTCCGTGCCGGCCACCTTGGCCGTCGCCAGGGCGATCCGGTTCCAGGTGTTGATCGCGCAGATCAGGGCGATCACCTGGGCCAGTTCCGGCTCGTCGAAGTGCGCGGCGGCCTCGGCGTAGACGTCGTCCGGGACACCGCCGTCGGCGACCAGGGTGAGCGCCTCGGTCAGGGCCAGGGCGGCCTGTTCCCGCTCGGTGTAGAAGTGGCGGGCCTCGCGCCAGACGGCGACCAGGTGCAGCCGGTCCTCGCTCTCGCCGGCCTTGCGGGCGTCGTTGGTGTGCATGTGCAGGCAGTACGCGCAGTGGTTGAGGTGGGACGCCCGGATCTGGACCAGCTCGACTAGGGCCGGGTCCAGGCCCTCGCGGGCGGCGGCGTCGAAGCCGACGAGGGCGCGGAAGGCCGGGCGGGCGGACCGGCCGAAGTCCAGCCGGGTGCGGGCGGCCTCGGCGGCGGCGATCGCGGTGGCGGGGTCGGGGGCGGCGGCCCCCGCATCGATGAGGGCGGTGGCGGTGTGCGTCGTCGTGTGATCCATGTGCTCCAACCTAGAAGCCGGAAAGACCCTCTGTAGGGTGCATTTCCATGGGGGATTCGTGGGTCAATTCCGCGGAGCGGATCGGTGCGGACCTGCATCTGGAGCTGTCCGGTCCGGGCGGGCGGCGGGCCGCGCTCATCCGGGCGCTGCGCGAGGCCGTGCGCGCCGGGCGGCTCGCCCCGGGCACCCGGCTGCCGCCCTACCGCTCGCTCGCCGCCGACCTCGGGATCGCCCGCAACACGGTGGCCGACGCCTATGCCGAACTGGTCGCGGAGGGCTGGCTGACCGCCCGCCAGGGCTCCGGCACCCGGGTCGCCGAACGGGCCGAGCCCCTGCGCCG
The DNA here is from genome assembly GCF_013363615.1 of Streptomyces sp. CAI-85. Lineage (NCBI taxonomy): Bacteria > Bacillati > Actinomycetota > Actinomycetes > Kitasatosporales > Streptomycetaceae > Streptomyces > Streptomyces sp. CAI-85. The sequence goes on from NZ_JAANNX010000039.1 coordinate 28,907, forward strand.
CGCCGAACGCACACCGGTGGACGCGCCGCCACGCGCGCGTGGCCCGCTGCACGATCTGCGGCAGGGCACCCCGGACGTGTCGGCGTTCCCGCGCGCGGCCTGGCTCGCCTCCTACCGGCGGGCCCTCCAGCAGGCACCCAACGAGGTCTTCGGGCCCGGTGACCCCGCCGGACGCCGGGAGCTGCGCGAGGCCCTCACCGAGTACCTGGCACGCGCGCGGGGCGTACGCACCGAGCCGGAGCGCATCGTGATCTGCTCCGGCTTCGCCCACGCGCTGCGGCTGCTGTGCGCTCCCGGCGGGGTGCTGCGCGGCCCGCTGGCCGTGGAGGCGTACGGGCTGGGCTTCCACCGGGAGCTGCTCGCGGCGGCGGGCGTACGGACGGTTCCGCTGCCGCTGGACGAGGACGGGGCGCGCGTGGAGGCGCTGGGGCGCGAACGGGCCGTTCTGCTCACTCCCGCGCACCAGTTCCCCACCGGCGGCCCGCTGCACCCGGGCCGCCGGACCGCCGTCGTCGACTGGGCACGCGCGCGGGACGCGGTGGTGCTGAAGGACGACTACGACGGCGAGTTCCGCTACGACCGCAGGCCCGTCGGCGCCGTCCAGGGCCTCGACCCCGAGCGGGTGATCTACCTCGGCTCGGTCAGCAAGAGCCTCTCGCCCGCGCTGCGGCTGGGCTGGATGGTGCTGCCGCGGCGGCTCGTGGCCGGCGTGCTGGCCGCCAAGGGCGAGCGGGAGGGATGGGCGAGCGTCCCGGACCAGCTCGGTCTGGCCGACTTCATCGTCTCCGGGGCGTACGACCGTCATGTACGGCGGATGCGGCAACGCTACCGGGGCCGGCGGGACCGGCTGGTCGCGGCGCTGGCGGCCCAGGCGCCGCACATCGGGGTCACCGGGGTCGCGGCCGGGCTGCACGCGGTGCTGCGGCTGCCGCCCGGCACCGAGCGCTCCACGGTGAAGGCGGCCGCCTGGCAGGGCATCGCCCTGGACGGCCTGGCGTCCTTCCGGCACCCGGAGACGGACCTGCCGGCGGCGGACGGGCTGGTCGTCGGGTACGCGACACCGTCGGAGCACGCGTACGGCGCGGCGCTGGACGCCCTGTGCGGGGTGCTGCCGCCGGACCGGCGCCGCGAGCGGGGTCCGCGCCACCCGGGGTGAGGCGCGGCGGCAATCCTTCCCGCGGACGAGGCGCCGCGCGCCCCTCCTGCCCGAGGAGGAGCCGGGAGGAGCCGGGATCTGCACCCACCGGACGAGCCAGCGGACGCGGTCTCCGTCCCACTCACCAAATCCTTCCCCTAGGTGTCCGAAAAGCGGCTTACGGGCTACATGGATCCGAACGGCGGTGGGACCATCGGAAAAGGAGGTGTGCTGTCGTCGCGCCCGGCGCCGGGCAGGCAGCGGCCGCCCCCATCCTTCGTTCCGCCGTCAGGCGCAGGGCCCATCCCGCGCGTCCCCCTGTTGGCGGTCGGTACGGGAGGGTGTTGATGACGACGCTCGACGAACGTCATGGAGACGGAGCCGGCGGCCGGGATGTGCCGGGCGGCGAGGCCGTCCTCGCCCTCGCCGAGGCCCGGGACACGGCCGCCGTCCCGCTGGACGACCCCGGCGCCGCGCTCCCCCGCCTCACCGGCTCCAAGGCCGCGAACCTCGCCCGCGCGGCCCGCGCCGGGCTGCCGGTGCTGCCCGGGTTCGTGATCCCGCACGGAGGCGGCGGCGACACCGTCGCCCTGCGGCGGGCCTGGGACGGCCTCTCCGACGGGGGAACACGGCCGCTCGTCGTACGGTCCTCGTCGCCGCAGGAGGACACCGAGGGGTCCTCGCTGGCGGGCCGGTTCGCCTCGGTGCTCGACGTACGCGGGTGGCCGGCCTTCCGTGCGGCCGTACGGACCGTGCTCGACTCGGCGCGGCTGCCCGACGGATCCACGGCGCCCATGGCGGTCCTCGTACAGCCGATGCTCGGGGCGCGGGCCGGCGGGGTGATGTTCGGGGCCGACCCGGTAACGGGGCGGACCGACCGGATGCTGGTGAGCGCGGTGCACGGCGGCCCCGACACCCTGGTCGGCGGGGAGCGGACCGGCACCGGCTACCGGCTCAGCGCCCGCGGCAGACTGCTGCGCACCGAGCAGCCGGAGCAGCCGGAGCAACAAGAACAGCCAGAACAGCCAGAGCGGCCAGAGCGGCCAGAGCGGCCAGAGGCAGGGCACACACCGGAGGGCCCGCCCCTCACCCGCGCCGAGCTGGCCCGGCTGGTCCGGCTCGCGCGACGGGCGCGCAAGGTGTTCGGCGGACCGCAGGACATCGAGTTCGGGTTCGACACGGACGGGCGGCTGTGGCTGTTCCAGAGCCGTCCCATCACGGCGATGACGGCACGGCCCGCGCGCGGCGCCCGTCTGCTGGGACCCGGCCCGGTCGCCGAGACGCTCCCGGCGCGACTGACCCCGCTGGAGGAGGACCTGTGGGTCACGCCCATGGCGCACGGTCTCGCCGCCGCGCTCGACATCGGGGGCACCGCGCCGCGCCGGCTGCTGCGGACGGTGCCGGTGGTCCGCACGGTCGGCGGACGGGCGGCGGCCGACCTGCGGCTGCTCGGCGCGGCACGGCCCCGGCACCCGTGGCTCGCGCTGCTCAACCCCGCCCCGGGAGCCCGCCGGCTCGCCGCGGCATGGCGAGTGGGGCGGCTCGGCACGGCGCTGCCGGGCCTGGCGACGGACCTCGTCGCGGACGTCGACCGCAGGCTGGCCGGCATCCCGGCCCCCGCCGGAACCCCCTCCCCCGCGCTGGTGGCCGAGCTGCGCTGGACGCGCCGGGTCCTGGTGTCCCTGCACGCACAGGAGGCGCTCGCGGGTGCCCTGCTGCCCGAGCCGCCGACGAGCCGTACGGCGGCGGGCGCGGCGCTCACCGCGCTGGCGGCGGCCCGCGCGCGGGGCGTGCCCGACGCCGAGGTGATCGCCGCGGAGCCGGTGGTCCTCGCCCTGACGGCACCGAGCCTGCGCGGCCGGCCACGGACACCGGACGCGCACGTACCGGGGCAGGGCGACGGCGGCACGGGCGGCGAAGTGCCCCATAAGGCGAGCGAGCAGGATCCACGCCACGCCGACCGCTCCCCCGCCGACGTCCCCGCCCGCTCCCCCGTCCCCGGTCTCCCGCCCCGGGAAGCCCTCCGCCTGCGCATCCGCTGGGTCCAGGAGCTTCAGGTCCGGCTCGCCCGGGAGGCCGCCCGGCGGACGGGGCTGGACGTGGACCGCCTGGCGCTGCTGCGCTGGACGGAGGTGGCCGCCGCCCTGGAGGGCGGTCCGCTGCCGGCCGACGTCCACACGCGTGTGCAGCCCTCCGCGTCACCTCCGCTGCCGGACGCCTTCCGGCTGGCGGAGGGCACGGAGGGCGAGGTCGTGGTCGCGGAACACCACGAGAGGCACGGCGACGGCGACCGCGGCCTGGGCGCCTCCCGCGGCCGCGCGGTCGGCACCGCCTGGGACGGCACGGGCCCCCGCCCGCCCGACGCCGTGCTCGTCGTCCGCACCCTGGACCCGGCGCTCGCCCCGCTGCTGCCGGACCTGACCGGGCTGGTCGCGCAGACCGGCAGTCCGCTGTCCCACCTGGCGGTCCTGGCCAGGGAGTTCGGGCTCCCGGCGGTGGTCGGCGCCGCGCACGCCGTACGCCGCTTCCCGCCCGGTTCGCGGCTCTCGCTCGACGGCGCCACGGGCGACGTACGCGCGGGGGAGGCGCCGTGAAGAAGGTCATGTACGTGTTCGCGGGCCTCGCGGCGGCCGGGGCAGGCTCGTACCTGGTGATCTACCTGTACCGGTGGCAGTGGCAGCGGGCGCTGATCTGCGGGGTGCTGCTGCTGGTCGTCGAGGTGCTGCTGTTCGGCATCGTGCTGCTGGGGCGGCTGACCCGGATCGAGGAGCGGCTGCGGGACGCCGACCGGCGGCAGCGCGAGGCGGAGGCGCGCCAGGAGGACGTGCTCGCCCGGCTGCGGCAGCCCGCGCGGACGCGGGAGGACACGCGGTTCCGGTGGCTGGAGGACCCGTCGGACCGTGCATACGTCTTCGTGCCGGTCCTCATGGTCACCGGGGTGCTGCTGTCGGGGCTGGCGTGGGTGGTGCAGCGGATCGCGTCGGCCACGACGAGACCGGCCGAGCGGCGGCTGGCCGGACGGCTCGCCGTGCTCGGCGCCCCCGGCCCGGAGGGCGAGGACGGGCGGGGTGGACCGGACGAGCTGGCGGGGCTGCCGCCGCAGGGGCCCCGGATGTCGTGGGGCCGTACCGCGCGCGGGGCGGCCGTCGTGGTCGTGGCGGGCGCGCTGACCGTCGCGCTGGTCGCGGGGATCGCGGAGCTGACCCAGACCCGGGAGGAGGAACCGAACGGCGGCGCGGCGACCTCCGTGCTCGAGCAGGTCGACCTGCGGGGCCCCGATCTGACCTCCGCGCGCCGGGCGCTGGCCGCCGAGCAGGTGTGGGAGCGCTGCCGGGACTCCACGTCCGTACCGCTGCGGCACACGGCCCTGGGCGACCTCGGGGACGGTCTGTTCGCCGGGGTCGTACGGCCCGCGCTGACCGAGCACGACCGGCTGCGGCTGCGCGGCTGCCTGGAGGACACGACCCTGGAACGCACCCATCTCACGGTGGTCGGCATCGGCGACACGGGCGCGGACGACGACTGACCGGGGCGGCTCGACCGCATGAACCGGCCGATCCGTACGACATACGGTCCACATATGAATGCGTACACGGACAAGACGGACAAGGGGGGTGCGGGCTACGATGCCAAGGCGCCCACGTCCCCTAGTCCCTCTGGTCGCTCATGGCTGTCCTCAGCGCTACCCTGCCCAACCCCGCCCCCTCCTCCGCTCCCGTTCCCCGCAGGCGTCCCCTCCCCCGGCGCGCGATGCGTGTCCTGATCGCCCTCGTCATCGGCTACGCGGTCCTGTGGGCCGCCGGAGCCGGCGGCATCCTCGCCCTGTCGTACTGGGCCAGGCAGGAGACGCCCGCCCCGGCCGGCACCCGCACCGTGCAGGGCATCCACAACTTCCAGCCCGTCGACACCGAGGGACGGCTGTGGCGCGGTGCCGCACCCTCCCCCGCCGGGTACCGGGCGCTGGCGGGCCTGGGCTTCACCACCGTCGTGGATCTGCGCGCCGAGGACCTGAGCGCCCATCAGCTCGGCGGGCCGGGCAAGGCCGGTCTCGACGTCGTACGCCTGCCGATCCGGGACGGGCAGACGCCGAAGCCCGCGCAGGTGCAGCGGCTGCTGGCGACCGTCGCGGCGGCCGAGGGCAAGGTGTTCGTGCACTGCGGCGCCGGCGTCGGCCGTACGGGCACGATGGCGGCCGCGTATCTGGTGCGGACCGGGGAGAAGTCGCCGTCGACGGCGGTCCGGCGCAACCTCGCGGTCGGACCGCCGTCGATCGAGCAGATCTACTACGGACTGCGTCTCGGCAAGAGCGAGGCCGAGCAGCCGCCGCTGCCGGTCGTCGCCGTGAGCCGTCTGGTGGACGCCCCACGGCGCATGCTGACCTGGTTCTGAGGCCGTCGCACTCTCCCCGCGCGGGACGCAATTACGGCTTGCGCGCCACCGCCCCGTAGCCGGGGATGACGCCGTCCTCCTGGCCGGGCACGGGTTCGCCCAGCTCGGGATGCCAGTCGGGGACGACCGCGACGCCCGGCTCGACCAGGTCGAGCCCGTCGAAGAAGCGGGCGAACTCCTCGCGGGAGCGCAGGGCGAGGGTGATGCCCGCCCCCTTGAGCTTGGCGGTCGCCGCCGCCGACTCCTCCGGGGTGAAGTCGGCGGTGGCGTGGGTCATCATCAGGTAGCTGCCCGACGGCAGTTCGGCGAGCAGCCGGCCGACGAGCTCGTGCGCCCCGTCCTCGTCGGAGACGAAGTGCAGCAGCGCGATCAGCGACAGGGCCACCGGCCGGTCGAAGTCCAGGATCTTCCTGGCCCCCTCGACGATGGTGACCGGGTCGCGGACGTCCGCCTGGAGGTACTCCGTGACACCGCCGGGCGTGCTGCGCAGCAGGGCCGCCGCGTGGGCCAGCACGATCGGGTCGTTGTCGCAGTAGACGATCCTGGCGTCCGGCGCGACCTCCTGGGCGACCTGGTGCAGATTGGGCTCGGTCGGGATGCCCGTGCCGACGTCCAGGAACTGGCGGACGCCGTTCCGCGCCAGCCAGCGTGTGGCCCGGTGCATGAAGGCACGGTTGACTCGTGCCATCACCGGAACACGCGGGTCGAGCGCGAGCATCTGGCGGCCCAGCGCCTCGTCGACGGGATAGTTGTCCTTGCCGCCGAGGTACCAGTCGTACATGCGTGCGGGATGAGGCTTGCTGGTGTCGATCTCGACTACGGGGGTGGGGTCCTGCCCGGTCATGAGGCACTCCGTAAGCGTCTGACGCGGTCAACGATGATCAATTCAGTACCAAGATAAGGAAGTTGAGCGGAAGAAACACAATCCTCAGGACAGATTGTCAGGACAGCAGGAAGTCCGCCTTCCCCGCCTTCGCGCCCTCGATGAACGCGGTCATCTCGTCGGTCGTATAGATGAGTGCCGGACCGTCCGGGTCGGTGGACTGGCGGACGGCTATCCGGCCGTCGGCGAGCTTCATCGCCTCCAGGCAGTTGCCGCCGTTCCCGCCGCTCCACGGCTTGTGCCAGCCTTCGCTGCCCAAGTCCTGCGCGGGCATGCCGTTGTAGACCCGTTTGCGCGGCTTGATGCGATCCATTCACAGCTCCTTGCGGAAATCCCTCAGGATGTCCTTCGTGCGATGTGCAGTAGCGGCCTGCGCCGCCATGCGGTCCATGACCTCGAGATGGGTCGCCACCTCGGTGCGCGCGTCGAGATAGACGGCGCCGGTCAGGTACTCGCTGTAGACCATGTCCGGAAGCTCCGGCATGGCGAATCGGAACAGCACGAAGGGCCCGTACGTCCCCGGGTGCGGCCCGCCGGTGAACGGGGCGACCTGGAGCGTCACATTGGGCAGCTTCGTCGCTTCGAGCAGTTTGTCGACCTGCGCGCGCATCACCTCCGGACCGCCCACCGGGCGGCGCAGCACGGTCTCGTCCATCACGACCCACAGCCGGGGCGCGTCCTGACGAGTGAGCAGTTCCTGGCGTTGCATGCGCAGGTCGACATGGCGCTCGATGTCCTCCGGCCGGGTCTGGCCGATGGCTCCGGAGCGCAGCACCCCGCGCGCGTAGTCCTCGGTCTGGAGCAGACCGGGGATGAAGTGCGGTTCGTACTGGCGGATCAGGGAGGCGGCGCCCTCCAGGCTGACGTGCATGGAGAACCAGCCCGGCAGGACGTCGTGGAAGCGCTGCCACCAGCCGGGCCGGTTGGCCTCCTCGGCCAGTTGCACGAAGCCCTCGGCCTCGTCGTCGGTGACGCCGTACGCCTTCAGCAGCAACTGGAGGTAGGGGATCTTGAGACCGACCTCGGCCATCTCCATCCGGCGGACGGTGGCGGGCGCGACACGGAGGATCCGAGCGGCCTCCTCACGCTTGAGCCCGGCGCGTTCCCGCAGGTCCAGCAGGCGCCGGCCGAGGACGACCTGTCCGACGGTCGGCGCGGACCGCGGTTCGCTCACGCTCCACCTCCATGAAGAACCTGAACAGCCTTACGGCGCCATTCGAAGACTCGATCGAAGATCTGTACGAACGAGTACGGATCTTCGGTGATCCCAACTGGCGCCGCTCAACGTGTTGTTGCGTGCAGTGTGCCACGGCGTTCCACACCGTCACACAGCACTCTGCATTTTTCAGAGTGACACTTGCCAAGTGTTCACGGCGGGGCGATAGTGGCAAGCGTGATTCCGTCCGCGCCCTTAGGAACAGACGCTGCCGCAGGCCACCCCCGAGGTCTCGGTGCCGCCGCGGGAGCAAGGCCCTCCGAGGCCGCTGCCGAGCGCCGGTTCCGCTTCGAGCTGGCCGCCCATCCGGGTTCTCCCGCCCAGGCCAGACGCCTGGCCAGAACGCGGCTGACCGGCTGGGCGGTGTGCGAGGACACCTGCGACACGGCCGCCCTCGTGATATCCGAACTGGTGACCAACGCGATCGTGCACACCGACAGCGATGTCGTCGTGTGCGAGCTGTACGACGGTGACGACCTGGTGCGCATCTCCGTGCGTGACGAGGGATGCGCCCCCGGCGAGCCGCATCCGTCCCCGCAGCGCCCCGAGGAGGAGCACGGGAGGGGACTGCTCCTCGTCGCGGCCGTCTGTCACGCCTGGGGCGCCCAGGAGCACGGGGCGGGCCTGCTGGTGTGGGCCGACGTCCCGCGCAGCGCGGGCCCCGCGCACGCCGACGGCCTCGACACCGACGAACCCCGTGACGACCTGGGCTGGGGCGCACCGCCCGCCCCGGGGCCGGGGGACGACACCGAGCACGACGACCACACCGACCACGCCGACCACTCGGGTGAGGGGGGCGAGGCGAGCACCGCCCCCGACCCACGGGACCTCCGGCGGAACGACGGCCACCCGCACCACACGGCCCAGGCCGGGACGCACCCCGCGCACCCCGCCCACCGCACGCCGGAGCCGGGCACGCACCCGGCCCACCGCGCCGCCCCGGAACCGGGCGCCCACCCGACACACCGCGCACCGGACCCGGCCCCGCACCCCGCTCATCCCACGCACCGCGCCACCCCGGACCAGGCCCCGCACCCCGTACGGCCCCTGCCCCACGGCCCCGCGCCCCACGGCCCCCTGCCCTATGTGCCGAAACCCCCCGACCAGTCGTCGGCCAGTCCGGCGGCGCCGCGCGTGGCCCCGCAGTGGCAGCGCACGCCCGACCTCGGCGCCCGGGCCGCCGGAACCGTACCCGGCGACCGCGGCCGCGAATGGGGCCGGCCATGAGCACCCTGACCTCCCCGGCCCTCAGCCTGAACACCCTCGTCCGGCTGAAGCGCAGCGGCCTGGGCATCGCGCCGCGAGCCCCTCGCCGGCTCGTCGTGCCGGACGGCATGACCGCCCCCCTCGGCTGCGACGCCGTCGCCGCCCCCGCCGACCTCGGCGCACTCCTCGTACCGCGTCTCCCGCGCGTGGGCTGTATCTACGCCGACAGCTCGCACTGGTGGTGGCTCGTCCCCTCCGACTCCGACTACGCCCTGGAGTGGCCCGCCCCCTCCCGGTACGCCACCGGAGCGATCGTGCCGGACACCCCGCGCACGCCCCACCTCTTCCACCGGCCGGACGGCACGCTTCCGTACACGCCGCCGATCCCCCTCTATCTGGCCCTGTGCCGTCTGACCGGCACCGCGCCGGCCTGGTCCCGGCCGATCAGCGCGTAACCCCCGCGCACGCCCGCGCGCACCCGCTCCCCGGCTCTGCGCCCTGTCCTGCCCCACCCCCTCCCGCGATAGTGGCCGTTCGTCCACGATCGGGGGAGGTCATCGGTGGCGAAGGAGCGACAGGGGAAACGCCCGAAAGAGCAGAAGGAGCGGAAGGAAGAGAAGGAGCGCAAGGGCCGCAGCCCCGACGAGCGTGACGTCTCCGAGTCGGAGCGGCTGCTCTTCGGCGGCCCGCTCCGCTACGACATGGGCTGGAACCAGCACCGGGACGCGTTCCTGGAGCTGGACTTCCGGGCCATGGTCGCCCGGCTGCCGTCACTGCTCGCCCTGAGCCTGCGGCTGGCCCGGCAGGCCGACCCGCGCGCGGCCAGGATCGTGCTGGGCGCGGAGATCGCCCAGGGCGCCGCGCAGGCGGTCAGCCTGCTCGCCGTCAACACCGTGCTGACCCGGCTGATCGGCTCCGGACCTATCGAGGACCGGCTGCGCGACGCCGCCCCGGCGCTGACCGTCATGGCCGTCGTCCTCCTGGTGTCGGCGCTGCTGCGGGCCGCGTCGACGTACGCCACCGGGCGGCTCGAACCCAAGGTGGAGCGGGTGGCGACCGAGCTGTACCTGGAGCGGGCGGCGGCGGTCGAGCTGTCCGCGATCGAGGATCACGCCTTCCACAAGCTGCTGGACACCGCGCAGTACGGCGCCCAGTCCGCCCGCCGGATGATCATGTACGGGGCGCGGGTGGTGAACGCGGTGATCTCGCTGGCCGCCGCGGCGGGCGTGCTCACGGTGCTGCACCCCCTGCTGCTGCCGCTGCTGGTGACGATGACGCTGCCCAGCGCGTGGAGCGCGCTGACGAACGCGCGGCGCCGCTACGAGTCCTTCCACACCTGGGTGCAGCACGCGCGCGCGGGCCATCTGATCGGGAGCCTGCTCACGGAGCCGGCGGCCGCGCCGGAGATCCGGGTGCACGGGGTCGGACCGTTCCTGCTGCGGCACTTCCGGGCGATGTCGGAGACGGCGGAGGCAGAGCAGGCCCGGCTGGCCCGGCTGGCCGCCCGCACCGGGCTGATCGCGGCGGCCTGGACGGGCCTGGCGACGGCGGCGACGTACGCCACGCTGGGCGGGCTGCTGCTGACGGGGACGATGGCGCTGGCGGTGGCGGGCACGGCCGTCATCGCGATCCGCTCGGGTTCCACGAGCCTGAACACGCTGGTCCTGGAGATCAACGAGCTGCACGAGGAGGCCCTGTTCGTCGGTGATCTCCAGCGGCTGTACGTCGAGGCGGCCGAGCGGGCGATCCCGGTGGGCGGGGTGGCGCTGCCGGACGATCCGCGGGAGATCCGGTTCGAGAACGTCACCTTCGGCTATCCCGGTGAGTCGGCCCGGCCCGCGCTGGACGACGTCACGCTCACCCTTCCGCTGGGCCGGATCATCGCGCTCGTCGGGGAGAACGGCTCGGGCAAGACGACGCTGGTGAAGCTGCTGGCGGGGCTGTACCGGCCGGACCGGGGGCGGATCCTGTGGGACGACGTGGACGTGGCGGACGCGGACCGGCACCGGCTCGCCGAGCGCATCGCGATGGTGGCGCAGGACTTCAAGCGCTGGCCGTTCACCGCGCGGGTCAACGTGGCGATCGGGCGGTCGTCGGCGGCGCTGACGGAGGAGCGGCTGGCCACGTCGGTCGCGGAGGCGGGCGCGGAGGACGTGGTGGCGGATCTGCCGCGCGGTCTGGACACCCTGCTGGCCCGGCATTTCAGCGGCGGGCACGAGCTGTCCGGCGGGCAGTGGCAGAGGCTCGGCATCGCGCGGGCCGCGTACCGGCGGGGCCGCATCCTGATCGTGGACGAGCCGACGGCCGCCCTGGACGCGCGGGCCGAGCTGGAGGTCTTCGAGAAGATCCGGGCGCTGGCCGACAGCGGCCAGACGGTCGTGCTGATCACCCACCGGCTGGCGTCGGTCCGGCACGCGGACCTGGTGCATGTGCTGGACCAGGGCCGGCTGGTGGAGTCCGGGACACCGGACGAGCTGCTGGCGGGCGGCGGGGTCTACGCCGAGCTGTACGCGCTCCAGGCGGGGCAGTTCTCGACGCCGGCGCCCACCTCGCAGGTGGGCTGACGGCTCAGTCGGTCGCGTCCGCGCGGACGATCACCAGGAAGGTGTCCGTGGCGAGGTCCATGACGACCTCGGCGGGCAGCCCCTCCATGCGCCGTGCGTGCGCGAACTCCTCCGCGGGCCACGATCCGCGCGGCCCACCTGCGGGAAAGCGTTCGAGCACGGTCCGCCCGTTCACCATCTCGCACCTCCGAAGCGTCGTACTTGTAGGAGTTAACGCCCTGCGGAGGCCGAACGGCTCGGTCGGTTGCGGTACTGAGACGTAGCTGACACGGGGTCGGCGCGGACGGTGAGGGTCCGGTCACTTTCCGGACACTTTCCGCACCATCCGTGTCGGAAGGGGCACGTACCGTGTCAGCCGACGCGGGACGGCTCCGGCAGCGCGGCCGACGGGGCGGACGGGGTCGGCAGGCCCACACGGCCGCGTCGTACGGCGAGTTCGTCGAGGAGTTCGGCGAGCCGCTCCCGGTGGGCCGCGTCGAGCCGTCCGGTGTCGTCGCGGTGGACCGCGCAGGCGGTGGTGGTGTCCACGAGCCGCTCCAGCAGGGCGGCGACCTCGTCCGTGCCCTCGGTGTGCCGGGCGAGGGCGGGCAGTTCGGCGGCGGCCCGCGCGCTGGCGGCCCGGGCCTCGGCGAGCGTGCGGTACGCCTCGCGGCGCAGCGTCCAGCGGGCGGCACGGTCGTCGTCCCGGCCGAGCGGGACACCGGCACCGTCCCGCTCGGCGAGCACATGGGTGAGGTAGGCGTGCGCCGCGTCGGCGGCCGTGGCGAGCCGGGCCCGGACCTGGCCGCCGCGCTCCCCCGGCATCGGCAGATGCCCGACGAACAGCACGATCCCGCAGGCCAGCAGGGTCTCCACGAGCCGTCCGGCCGACGCCTGGGGCTCCCCGCCGACCATCACCAGGGACAGCACGAGCATGGTGACGACGGCGGTCAGCGCGGCGAAGTGCCGCGTGGCGACCGGGATCAGCGCGCCGCAGACCGCGACCAGCGCCACGAGCCCGGCAGGGCGCGGCAGCAGGGCGGCGAACCCGGCGAAGAGCAGCGCCCCCGCCACGGTCCCCGCGGCCCGGCACAGCACGCGGGACACCAGCGGCCCGAGGTCGGGCTTGACCAGGAAGACGGCCGTGGCGGGCAGCCAGTACCAGTGCTCGTGCCGCCCGTACCAGTGGGTGTGGTGCAGGGCCTGCGCGAGGGCGACGCTGGTCCCGAAGCAGAGCGCGACCCGCAGCCCGTACTCGCGGCCCCCGGCGCCGAGGACGGTCCGCAGCAGGTCCCGCGCGCCCCGCCGACGGGTGTGCAGATCGTGTCCGGTGCCCCGGTCGAAGGCGTCGGCGGCGCGCAGCAGGGCGTCGTCGAGGGCGCGCAGCGCGGGCGCCGACCGGGACGGGGCGGGCAGCGGTCCGGTGGGGGTGTTCTCTCGGACGGCGGCGGCGAGCCGCCGGGGCCCCTCGCCCGCGCGTGCGCCGACGGGCTCACCGGCCCAGGCGAGGGCTGTGGCGGCCTCGGCCAGGGGCAGCGCGGCGGCGTACTGGCCGTGCAGCCGCCGTTCGGCCGCGCTGCTGGCGAAGCGGCGCAGCCGGGGCCCGTCGAGGGCGTCCTGGGCGTCGTCGAGCGCGGCGGTGAGGGCGGCGCGGCGGGCGGTGGCGTGCCCGGTGCCGGCGGCGTCGAGGAGGGCGGCGATCGCGTCGTACACGCCGGCCACCGCGTCCCGTTCCCCGTCGAAGCGGAAGTCGCCGGTCATCGCGCCCGGTGTGGGCAGGGCCAGCCGCAGGGTGAGCAGCCAGCCGGCGCCGGCGAGGAAGGCGAGGGCGCGGGTCGGGCCGTCCTCGGGCAGCGGCATCCCGGCGCCGATCGCGGCGGCGACCAGCAGTTGGGTCCCGGCGCCCGAGGCGACCGGTCCGACGGCGCTGATCCCGCCGGCGAGGAGCCCGAGCCCGGTGAGCACGGCCGTCAGCGCGACCGGCCCGGCGTGGTCCCCGGCGTACGTCCCGACGAGCAGTCCGGCCGCACCGGCGAGCGCGGGGGCCCCGAGCCGTTTGACGGAGGAGCGGCGGCTGCCGGGCCGGTCGTTGATCCCGGCGAGCATCGCGGCGATCGCGGCCACCACACCGAGGGACGTACGGTCCGCCAGGACGGCGGCGAGCAGCAGCGGCCCGGCGGAGAGCGCCCCGCGTGCGACGGCGCTCCAGGGGACGGGCCCGCGCTGGGCGCGCAGCGCGTGTGCGATCCAGGGCGGCAGAGCGGCGCGAGCGGGACGGTGCGGGCGCGGTGACACGGGGCTCCTGTCGGTGCGAGGGCTCGGATGTGCCTTCGGGCGACAGTGGCCGGGGCGATGATCGGTCAGCGGTGGGCTGCTCCCTCCACGGTACGTGGTGCGCGTGGGGGCTGTGGGACAGGCGCGTTTCAGCCGGGTGACGGCTTCCGGGCGGTCTCACGGGCCGGCGGTCAGGGGAGCCCTGCCCGCTCCGCCGCCGTGCGCAGTACGTCTCTCAGCATCTCGGGGGTGAGGCGCCCGGTGAAGGTGTTGCGCTGGCTGACGTGGAAGCAGCCGAAGAGGGCGAGGCCGTCGAGCGAGACCCTCGCCCCGTGCGCGAACGCGGGCCGGGGCCGGGGCACGGTCCAGCCGGCCTCGGCGAACGCGGGCAGCGCGGCCTGCCAGCCGAAGGCGCCGAGGACGACGACGGCGCGCAGAGTCGGCCGCAGCAGCCGCAGTTCCTGTACGAGCCAGGGGCGGCAGGTGTCCCGTTCGCCGGGCGTGGGCTTGTTGTCGGGCGGCGCGCAGTGCACCGGCGCGGTGACGCGCACGCCGTACAGCTCCAGGCCGTCGTCGGCCGCGACCGAGGTGGGCTGCGAGGCGAGCCCGACGTCGTACAGCGCCTGGTATAGGACGTCACCCGAGCGGTCGCCGGTGAACATCCGGCCGGTGCGGTTGCCGCCGTGCGCGGCCGGGGCGAGCCCGATGATCAGCAGCCGCGCGTCGGAGGGCCCGAACCCGGGCACCGGCCGCCCCCAGTACGTCCAGTCGGCGAAGGCCGCCCGCTTGGTGCGGGCCACCTCCTCCCGCCAGGCCACCAGCCGGGGGCAGGCCCGGCACCCCTCGACCCGCAGGTCCAGCTCGGCCAGCCCGACGGCGCAGCCGGGCCCGGCGTCCGGATCACGAGGGGCGTCCATCACTCCACCGTACGGCCGCGCGGGGCGGGGCGGTTCACAGACGGAACCAGCCGTGCCCCACGTACCAGTGCCCGCCCTCGTCCAGATGGTCCAGGACCGCCCGCTGCACGGGCGTCCGGCGCGGGAGCCGGTCGAGGGGGACGTCGGTGGTGCCGAAGACGAAGCGCACGGGCTCGGTGTCCTCGGGCTCCGAGAGGCGGTGGCTGAGCCGGAACCGCTCCTGGAAGCGGACGATGTTGGAGTCGGCGGGCAGCCGGTCCCTCAGTTGCGGGTCGAGCAGCCAGGAGCCGCAGATCGCCACCTGGTAGGACTCCTCGGGGTAGTGGCGGGCGAAGAAGGCGCGGGCCAGGGCGAGGGAGCGGTCGACGGCCTCCGGCGTCAGCGGGCCCAGGAAGTCGGGAATGTGCAGGGCGAGCGCGGGGTCGCCGGGGACGAGGGGCAGTCCGGCCTCGGCGATCGAACCGCCGGTCCAGGAGCCGATCCGGCCGCGCTGGAACTGGAGCCGCCCCAGTTGGTACAGCTCGCCGTGGAAGTGCAGGCTCAGCCAGCGCGGGCTGAGCACCCCGCCCGTGCCGTACCAGCGCCGGTGCCAGGCGACACACCGGCCGACGTCGGCGAGGGTGTGCCGGCCGATCCGGTCCGGGACGCCCCGCGCGCGGTGGTGGGCGCGGACATGGGGCAGGGCGGCGGCGAAGACGAACAGCGGGGCGTAGCGCGCGAGGGCACCCGTGGCGCCCGGGAGCGGCGGGATGTCGGCCGCCTTCTCGCGGACCGAACCGATTCCCTCGACCAGGCCGGCCGCCGCCTCCTCCAGGAAGCGCAGCGCCCCGGCGTCCCGGCGCAGATGCCGGCTCAGCCGTACGGCCTCGTCGATGTCCTCGTGCGGTACCGCGAGGTCGAGGAGGACCTCGGCCAGTTCGTCGGCGTCCGGCAGCACGGCGCCGCCCCCCTCCGGTTGCTTCGGGCTCCCTTGGAGAACGTCCGGGCCGCGCAGTACGTTGCAGGGAGGAAGTGGTGATCTGGATGCGTACGGGCAGTGAGCCGGTGACCGCGCGCAGTGCGCTGCGGATGCGCTTCTGGCTGAGCCTGTGGGGTCTGGTCTGGGCGGTCTTCGGGACGATCGCGTTCATGCTGGCGGGGCGCCCCGGATGGGCGGTGGCCTGCGGACTGCTGTGGCTGGTGGTCACCGTCGACCTGGCGCGGATCCTGCGGCATCTGCGGCAGGGCCCGCACTACCAGCCGGGCCGCGACGTCCCGCCGTACCGGCCGCCGGACCACGGCCGGTCCTGACGGCTCAGCAGCCCTCAGGTCTCGAAGCGGGAGCCCCTCAGGTCTCGAAGCGGGCCGCCTCCAGATAGCGCGGGTTGGGGTCCAGGGCGGCGGCGAGCCGGAAGTGGCGGGTCGCCATGTCGGCGCGCCCCTGCCGCTGGTAGGTGCGGGCCAGCGCGAAGTGCGCGAAGGCGTTGTCCGGCTCGCGCTCCAGGACGACCGTGAACTCCAGTTCGGCGGGGCGGAGCTGGGCGGCCGCGAAGAAGGCGCGGGCGCGCAGCAGCCGGGCGGCGGTGTTCTCGGGGTGTGCGGCGATGACCCGGTCGAGCAGCTTCACCGCGCCCCGCGGATCCCGCGCGGCGAGCAACTGCTCCGCGGCGCGGAAGTCGATGACATGCGTCTCCGGAGTACGTCCGGTCGAACCGCTGGTTTCGGGCACGGAAAAATCCTTCCCTTGCTGGCAGGGTTCAACGCGCGGAGCGCGGACCGCTATTCCGTGCGCGCCCGGCGCGCCAGATCCGCCCAGACCTCCCGCACCCGCGCCTGGAGGTCGGGGAGCGGTACGTCGTTGTCGATGACGATGTCGGCGATCTTCCGGCGCTCCTCGCGGGTCGCCTGGGCGGCCATCCGCGCGCGGGCGTCGTCCTCGGTCATACCGCGCAGCCGGACGAGCCGGTCGAGCTGGGTGCGGGGGTCGGCGTCGACGACGATGACGACGTCGTAGAACGGGGCGAGGCCGTTCTCGGTGAGGAGCGGGACGTCGTGGACGACGACGGCGTCCTCGGGGGCGGCGTCCTCCAGCTCGCGGGAGCGGGCGCCGACCAGGGGGTGCACGATGCCGTTCAGGACGGCCAGCTTCTCCGGGTCGGCGAAGACGATCGAGCCCAGTCTCGGCCGGTCGAGGCCGCCGTCCTCGGCGAGGACCTCCGCGCCGAACGCCTCCACGACGGCGGCGAGCCCCGGTGTCCCGGGGGCGACGACCTCGCGGGCGATCCGGTCGGCGTCGATCAGTACGGCCCCGCACGCGACGAGCAGCCGGGACACCTCGCTCTTGCCGGCGCCGATTCCGCCGGTCAGGCCCACTGTCAGCATGAGCGGAAGCTTAGGGCCTGCCGGTGGTGTCGCGTCCGGCAGGCCCGGGGCTTCCAGGCGGTGGCTCAGCCCTCGCCCTCGCGTTCCGCGAGGAACTTCTCGAACTCGCGGCCGATCTCGTCGGCGGAGGGGATGTCGACGGGTTCGGCGAGCATGTTGCCGCGGGTCTCGGCGCCCGCCGCCGCGTCGTACTGGTGCTCCAACCCCTGGACGAGGGCGGTGAGTTCCTCGTCGCCCTCCTGGATCTGGCGGTCGATCTCGGTCTGGGTGCGGTGGGCGTCGGTGCGCAGCGCGTGCGCGATGCCCGGCAGGACCAGTCCGGTGGCCGCGGTGATGGCCTCCAGGACCGTCAGGGCGGCGTCCGGGTAGGCGGAGCGGGCGATGTAGTGGGGGACGTGCGCGGCGACGCCCAGCACGTCGTGCCCGGTCTCCATGAGGCGGTACTCGACGAGCGCCTCGGCGCTGCCGGGGACCTGTGCCTCGTCGAAGGGGCTGCGGTGGCCGGGGACCAGGTCCGTCCGGTTGCCGTGCGGGGTGAGGCCCACGGGGCGGGTGTGCGGGACGCCCATGGGGATGCCGTGGAAGTTCACCGACAGCCGGACGCCGAGGCGTTCGACGATCTGCTTCACGGCGACGGCGAACCGCTCCCACTCCACGTCCGGTTCGGGCCCGGACAGCAGCAGGAAGGGGGCGCCGGTGGTGTCCTGGACGAGGCGCACCTCGATGGAGGGCTCCTCGTACTCCGTCCAGCGGTCGCGCTTGAAGGTCAGCAGCGGCCGGCGCGCGCGGTAGTCGACGAGCCGGTCGTGGTCGAAGCGGGCGACGAGCTGGTGGGGCAGTGAGCCGAGCAGCCGGTCGACGATCTGGTCACCGGTCTCCCCCGCGTCGATGTATCCGTCGAAGTGGTAGAGCATCACAAGTCCGGCCGACTCCTGGGCCAGCGCCATGTCGACGACGGCCAGCCCTTTCGGCTCCCATGCGTACAAACCCTGCGGATCAAGCACCTGGACCGCTCCTCCTCGTGTTCCCCCTTCACAACACCCGTGGGAGCGACGGCATTCCCGCACGGGAACGCACAGGAGAAGGGCCGCACCCCGAGAGGTACGGCCCTTCTTCATGCTGTTCTGCCGGCCGGGGCGCTCAGGCCCCGGTGGCAGCCGGTGTGCCGAGCGTCAGCTCTGGCCGCCGGCGAGCTTCTCGCGCAGCGCGGCGAGCGCCTCGTCCGAGGCCAGGGCACCGGAGGTGTCCGCGCCCTCGGAGGAGTACGAGCCGCCACCCGAGGCGGCCGGAGCCGCAGCCTCGCCGCCCTCGGCCGCGGCAGCGGCGTCGGCCTCGCGGGACTTGATGACCTGCTGCTGGTGCTGCTCGAAGCGGGTCTGCGCCTCGGCGTACTGATGCTCCCACGCCTCGCGCTGGGTCTCGTAGCCCTCGAGCCAGTCGTTGGTCTCGGGG
>NZ_JAANNX010000040.1:0-46577 GCF_013363615.1 Streptomyces sp. CAI-85
CTACGTCGTCGTCAAGGCCCCGCGCTTCGCCTTCGAGAAGTTCCCCTCCGCCGACTCCACCCTCACCACCACCATGAAGTCGGTGGGCGAGGCCATGGCCATCGGCCGCAACTTCACCGAGGCGTTCCAGAAGGCGCTGCGCTCGCTGGAGAAGAAGGGCAGCCAGTTCACCTTCACCGGCGAGACCGGCGACAAGGCCGAGCTGCTGGCCGCGTCCGTGCGCCCCACCGACGGCCGGATCAACACCGTCATGCAGGCGATCCGCGCGGGCGCCACCCCGGAGGAGGTCTTCGAGTACACGAAGATCGACCCCTGGTTCGTCGACCAGCTCTTCCTGATCAAGGAGATCGCCGACGAGCTGGCGGACGCCCCCGAGCTGACCGGCGAGCTGCTCGCCGAGGCCAAGCGGCACGGCTTCTCCGACCAGCAGATCGCCGAGATCCGCGGACTGCGCGAGGACGTGGTGCGCGAGGTCCGGCACGCGCTGGGCATCCGCCCGGTCTACAAGACGGTCGACACCTGCGCCGCCGAGTTCGCCGCCAAGACCCCGTACTTCTACTCCTCCTACGACGAGGAGAGCGAGGTCGCGCCCCGCGAGAAGCCCGCGGTGATCATCCTGGGCTCGGGCCCCAACCGCATCGGCCAGGGCATCGAGTTCGACTACTCCTGCGTCCACGCCTCCTTCGCGCTCTCCGACGCCGGGTTCGAGACCGTCATGGTCAACTGCAACCCGGAGACCGTCTCCACCGACTACGACACCTCCGACCGGCTCTACTTCGAGCCGCTCACCCTGGAGGACGTGCTGGAGATCGTCCACGCGGAGGCGCAGGCCGGACCGATCGCCGGTGTCGTCGTCCAGCTCGGCGGCCAGACCCCGCTGGGCCTGGCGCAGGCGCTCAAGGACAACGGCGTGCCGATCGTCGGCACCCCGCCCGAGGCCATCCACGCCGCCGAGGACCGCGGCGCCTTCGGCCGGGTGCTCGCCGAGGCCGGCCTGCCGGCCCCCAAGCACGGCACCGCCACCACCTTCGCCGAGGCCAAGGCCATCGCCGACGAGATCGGCTACCCCGTCCTGGTCCGCCCGTCGTACGTCCTCGGCGGCCGCGGCATGGAGATCGTCTACGACGAGACCCGGCTGTCCGCCTACATCGCCGAGTCGACCGAGATCAGCCCCACCCGGCCGGTCCTCGTCGACCGCTTCCTCGACGACGCCATCGAGATCGACGTCGACGCCCTCTACGACGGCCACGAGCTGTACCTCGGCGGCGTCATGGAGCACATCGAGGAGGCCGGCATCCACTCCGGCGACTCGGCGTGCGCCCTGCCCCCGATCACCCTGGGCGGCTTCGACATCAAGCGGCTGCGCGCCTCCACCGAGGCGATCGCCAAGGGCGTCGGCGTGCGCGGCCTGATCAACATCCAGTTCGCGATGGCCGGCGACATCCTCTACGTCCTGGAGGCCAACCCGCGCGCGTCCCGCACGGTCCCCTTCACCTCGAAGGCGACCGCGGTGCCGCTGGCGAAGGCCGCCGCCCGCATCTCGCTGGGCGCGACCGTCGCCGAACTGCGCGCCGAGGGCCTGCTCCCGGCCCACGGCGACGGCGGCGAACTGCCGCTGGACGCGCCGATCTCCGTCAAGGAGGCCGTGATGCCGTGGAGCCGCTTCCGGGACACCTCCGGACGCGGCGTCGACACCATCCTCGGCCCGGAGATGCGCTCCACCGGCGAGGTCATGGGCATCGACTCCGTCTTCGGCACGGCGTACGCCAAGTCGCAGGCGGGCGCGTACGGCCCGCTGCCCACCAAGGGACGGGCGTTCATCTCGGTCGCCAACCGCGACAAGCGCTCGATGATCTTCCCGGCGCGCGAGCTGGTCGCCCACGGCTTCGAACTCCTCGCCACCTCCGGCACCGCCGAGGTCCTCAAGCGCAACGGCATCAACGCCACCGTGGTGCGCAAGCAGTCCGAGGGCACCGGCCCGAACGGCGAGAAGACCATCGTCCAGCTCATCCACGACGGCGAGGTCGACCTCATCGTCAACACCCCGTACGGCACCGGCGGCCGCCTCGACGGCTACGACATCCGTACGGCCGCCGTGGCCCGGTCCGTGCCCTGCCTGACGACGGTCCAGGCGCTCGCCGCCGCCGTCCAGGGCATCGACGCCCTCAACCACGGAGGTGTGGGCGTCCGCTCGCTCCAGGAACACGCGGAACATCTGACCGCGGCCCGCGACTAGCAGCCCGAGGGGGACACCGGAAACGGTGTCCCCCTCCGTATGAGGACACAGTGATGTACAAGCTTTTCTTCCGTCTGGTGTTCACCCGGATGGACCCGGAGCAGGCGCACCACCTGGCCTTCCGCTGGATCCGCCTCGCCGCCCGCGTCCCCGTCCTGCGCACCTTCGTCGCCGCCGCCCTCGCCCCCCGCTTCGAGGAGCTGCGCACCGAGGCGTTCGGGCTGCGCATGCACGGCCCCTTCGGGCTCGCCGCAGGCTTCGACAAGAACGCCGTCGCGATCGACGGGATGTCGATGCTGGGCTTCGACCACGTCGAGATCGGCACGGTCACCGGCGAGCCGCAGCCCGGCAACCCGAAGAAGCGGCTGTTCCGGCTCGTGCAGGACCGGGCGCTCATCAACCGCATGGGCTTCAACAACGAGGGCTCGCTGGCCGTCGCCGCCCGACTGGCTTCCCGTACGCCGGTGTTCCGCACGGTCGTGGGCGTCAACATCGGCAAGACCAAGGCCGTACCGGAGGAGGAGGCCGTCGGCGACTACGTGAAGTCGACCGAGCGGCTCGCCCCGTACGCCGACTACCTGGTCGTGAACGTCTCCTCGCCGAACACCCCCGGGCTGCGCAACCTCCAGGCGACCGAGGCCCTGCGGCCGCTGCTGAGCGCCGTCCGCGAGGCCGCCGACCGCACCGTGCCCGCGCGGCACGTCCCGCTGCTGGTGAAGATCGCCCCTGACCTCGCCGACGAGGACGTGGACGCGGTCGCCGAC
Source organism: Streptomyces sp. CAI-85 (assembly GCF_013363615.1). NCBI lineage: Bacteria > Bacillati > Actinomycetota > Actinomycetes > Kitasatosporales > Streptomycetaceae > Streptomyces > Streptomyces sp. CAI-85. Next base: position 3,001 of record NZ_JAANNX010000040.1, read on the forward strand.
CTGGCCGTCGAACTCGGCCTGGACGGCGTCATCGCCACCAACACCACCATCGCGCGCGAGGGCCTCGGCCTGCGCTCCGACCCCGCGACGGTCGCCGAGACCGGCGGACTGTCCGGAGCCCCGCTCAAGGCCCGCTCCCTGGAGGTGCTGCGCCGCCTCTACGCGCGCGTGGGCGACCGGATCACCCTGGTCGGCGTCGGCGGCATCGAGGACGCCGAGGACGCCTGGCAGCGCATCCTGGCCGGCGCCACCCTGATCCAGGGCTACAGCGCCTTCGTCTACGAGGGGCCCTTCTGGTCCCGCGCCCTGCACAAGGGGCTCGCCGCCCGGCTGCGCACGAGCCCGTACGCCACTCTCGCCGACGCGGTCGGCGCCGACGTGAGGACAACGGCATGACCATGGAACCCTTCGGCGCGCGGCTGCGGCGGGCGATGGACGAACGCGGCCCGCTCTGCGTCGGCATCGACCCGCACGCCTCCCTGCTCCTCGAATGGGGCCTCAACGACGACGTGGCGGGCCTGGAGCGGTTCAGCCGTACGGTCGTCGAGGCGATGGCCGACCGGATCGCCGTCCTGAAGCCGCAGAGCGCGTTCTTCGAGCGGTTCGGCTCGCGCGGGATCGCGGTGCTGGAGAAGTCGGTCCAGGAGGCCAGGGCCGCCGGCGCCCTGGTGGTGATGGACGCCAAGCGCGGCGACATCGGCTCGACCATGGCCGCCTACGCCGAATCCTTCCTGCACAAGGACGCCCCGGCGTTCTCCGACGCCCTCACCGTCTCCCCGTATCTCGGCTACGGCTCGCTGAGCCCGGCCGTGGCGCTGGCCCGGGAGAGCGGCGCGGGTCTGTTCGTCCTGGCGCTGACCTCCAACCCGGAGGGCGGCGAGGTCCAGCACGCGGTGCGCGCGGACGGCCGGGACGTGGGCGCGACCATGCTGGCGCACCTGGCGGTCGAGAACGCGGGGGAGGAGCCCCTGGGGTCCTTCGGGGCCGTCGTCGGCGCCACCCTGGGCGATCTGTCGTCCTACGACCTCGGCATCAACGGTCCGCTGCTCGCGCCGGGAGTGGGCGCCCAGGGGGCCACGCCGAAGGATCTGCCGCGGGTCTTCGGCAGCGCGCTGCGCAACGTCGTGCCGAGCGTCAGCCGGGGTGTGCTGCGCCACGGTCCCGACGTGAGTGCCCTGCGTGACGCGGCGGAACGCTTCGCGGAGGAGATCCGCGTCACGTTGACGGCCGCCTGAGACCCCGTCCGCACGCTTTTCAAACCTCCGATGAGTGGCTCTTGGACCATTTGAGGCTGGATACATCCTCAAATCCGGGGCAGTATGTCTGGAATGTCCCGTCCTGACAGAGGCTGACCAGGACTTTTCCGCTGTTCTCGCTGACTCGGGCGGACTTGGCCGCTAGTCTCCGAGCAGAGTGAACGGGCAGACCGTCTTGCCCGTAGCTCCAGTAGGTGAGGCGCCTTCGGGTTCCTCATCGGTCCGTATCCGACAGTTCGACATCCGAGGTGACGTAGGCGTGGCTCTTCCGCCCCTTACCCCCGAACAGCGCGCAGCCGCGCTCGAAAAGGCCGCCGCGGCTCGCCGGGAGCGGGCCGAGGTCAAGAATCGACTCAAGCACTCCGGCGCCTCCCTGCACGAGGTCATCAAGCAGGGTCAGGAGAACGACGTCATCGGCAAGATGAAGGTCTCCGCCCTGCTCGAGTCCCTGCCGGGCGTGGGCAAGGTCCGCGCCAAGCAGATCATGGAGCGACTCGGCATCTCCGAGAGCCGCCGTGTGCGCGGTCTCGGGTCCAACCAGATCGCTTCCCTGGAGCGTGAGTTCGGCAGCACCGGCGCCTGACACCGGTCACTGCCGGGAAGGGAGTCCCGGGCACTCCGGGATTGCTGGAATAATCGCTGCATGGCTGCAACATTCCGGGGGACGACCCCCGAGCCCCCGGACGTACGTCCGCGGCTGACCGTGCTCTCCGGCCCCTCAGGGGTCGGCAAGAGCACGGTCGTCGCCCATATGCGCAAAGAACACCCTGAGCTGTGGCTCTCGGTGTCGGCGACGACCCGCAGGCCCCGGCCCGGGGAGAAGCATGGCGTCCACTACTTCTTCGTCTCCGACGACGAGATGGACAAGCTGATCGCCAACGGCGAGCTGCTGGAGTGGGCCGAGTTCGCCGGCAACCGCTACGGCACCCCGCGCGCCGCGGTGCTGGAGCGTCTGGAGGCGGGCGAGCCCGTCCTCCTGGAGATCGACCTCCAGGGTGCCCGGCAGGTCCGCGAGTCGATGCCCGAGGCCCGGCTCGTCTTCCTCGCCCCGCCCTCCTGGGAGGAACTGGTGCGCCGGCTCACCGGCCGCGGCACCGAGCCGCCCGAGGTGATCGAGCGCCGTCTGGAGGCGGCGAAGGTCGAACTGGCGGCCGAGCCGGAGTTCGACGAGACGCTGGTCAACACCTCCGTCGAGGATGTGGCGCGCGAGCTGCTAGCCTTGACGGATGTCGTGTGATCACAGCCTGTTCCGTGATCACGGTGCATGATTTCGGTCTTTTCCCATCCATCGGAAGGTAGAGCGTGTCCTCTTCCATCTCCGCGCCCGAGGGCATCATCAACCCGCCGATCGACGAGCTCCTCGAGGCCACCGACTCGAAGTACAGCCTCGTGATCTACGCGGCCAAGCGGGCCCGTCAGATCAACGCGTACTACTCGCAGCTCGGCGAGGGCCTCCTCGAGTACGTCGGTCCGCTCGTGGACACGCACGTCCACGAGAAGCCGCTCTCGATCTCCCTGCGCGAGATCAACGCGGGTCTGCTGACCTCCGAGGCCATCGAGGGCCCCGCGTAACAGCACCCCGCCACAGGCCCGGCAGCGCGACTGCCGGGCCTGTGGTGTGTCATGGAGGGCGTACGTTTCCGAGCGTGGGGAGAGACGGTGGACAAGCCGAAGGTCGTACTGGGCGTCAGTGGTGGCATCGCCGCGTACAAGGCGTGCGAGCTGCTGCGCAGACTGACCGAGTCCGGCCATGACGTGCGGGTGGTCCCCACCGCCTCCGCCCTGCGCTTCGTGGGCGCCCCCACCTGGTCCGCGCTCTCCGGCCACCCGGTCTCCACCGAGGTCTGGGACGACGTGCACGAGGTGCCGCACGTCCGGATCGGCCAGCACGCCGACCTGGTCGTCGTCGCCCCGGCCACCGCCGACCTGCTGGCCAAGGCCGCCCACGGCCTCGCCGACGACCTCCTCACCAACACCCTGCTCACGGCCCGCTGTCCGGTCGTCTTCGCCCCCGCCATGCACACCGAGATGTGGGAGCACCCGGCCACCCGGGAGAACGTCGCCACGCTCCGCCGCCGCGGCGCCGTCGTGATCGAACCGGCCGTCGGCCGGCTGACCGGCGTGGACACCGGCAAGGGCCGGCTGCCCGACCCCGCCGAGATCTTCGAGGTCTGCCGCCGTGTCCTGGCCCGGGGCGTCCGCGAACCCGACCTCGCCGGCCGCCATGTCGTGATCAGTGCCGGCGGCACCCGCGAGCCCCTCGACCCGGTCCGCTTCCTCGGCAACCGCTCCTCCGGCAAACAGGGCTACGCGCTCGCCCGCACCGCCGCCGCCCGGGGCGCCCGGGTCACGCTGATCGCCGCCAACACCGGGCTGCCCGACCCGGCCGGCGTCGACGTCGTCCCCGTCGGCACCGCCGTGCACCTGCGCGAAGAGGTCCTCAAGGCCGCCACCGACGCCGACGCGGTCGTGATGGCGGCCGCCGTGGCCGACTTCCGGCCCGCCGCGTACGCCTCCGGGAAGATCAAGAAGAAGGACGGCAAGGAGCCCGACCCGATCGTCCTCGTACGGAATCCGGACATCCTCGCGGAGCTCTCCGCCGACCGCGCCCGCCCCGGGCAGGTGGTCGTCGGCTTCGCGGCCGAGACCGACGACGTGCTGGCCAACGGCCGCGCGAAGCTTCGCCGCAAGGGCTGCGATCTGCTGGTCGTGAACGAAGTGGGGGAGCGTCGCACGTTCGGCTCCGAGGAGAACGAGGCAATCGTGCTGGCCTCCGACGGGGGCGAGACACCGGTGCCCCACGGACCCAAAGAGGCATTGGCCGAAATCGTATGGGACCTGGTGACGGCACGCTTGACCTGAGGGTTTGATGCGTTTCGCCGTTCCCCGTCCCGCGCTCGATCCGGGCGTGGCGACCCTGGCCAAGGGTGCCCAGCATTGGGCAGAATGCCCGTGCCGCAGGTCACAGCGCTCCCGAGAGGCGAGACAGGTGGGCCGGTGGTCGAGCGCGACCGATAAACTGTTTCTCGGACGGCGCCGGGCGCAGCCCCCGAGCCCGTCCGCCCATGATCAGCCAGCAGCCGCTGCAACCCCAGGGAGCGTTGTGTCCCGTCGCCTGTTCACTTCGGAGTCCGTGACCGAGGGTCACCCCGACAAGATCGCTGACCAGATCAGCGACACCATTCTCGACGCGCTCCTGCGCGAGGACCCGACCTCTCGGGTCGCCGTCGAGACCCTGATCACGACCGGCCTGGTCCACGTGGCCGGAGAAGTCACCACCAAGGCGTACGCGCCGATCCCGCAGCTCGTGCGGGACAAGATCCTCGAGATCGGCTACGACTCCTCCAAGAAGGGCTTCGACGGCGCCTCCTGCGGTGTCTCGGTGTCCATCGGCGCCCAGTCCCCCGACATCGCCCAGGGCGTCGACACGGCGTACGAGTCCCGCGTCGAGGGCGACGAGGACGAGCTGGACCGGCAGGGCGCCGGCGACCAGGGCCTGATGTTCGGCTACGCCTCCGACGAGACGCCCACCCTGATGCCGCTGCCGATCTTCCTGGCGCACCGGCTGTCCAAGCGCCTCTCGGACGTCCGCAAGAACGGCACCATCCCCTACCTGCGCCCCGACGGCAAGACCCAGGTCACCATCGAGTACGACGGCGACAAGGCCGTCCGCCTCGACACGGTCGTCGTCTCCTCGCAGCACGCCTCCGACATCGACCTGGAGTCGCTGCTCGCCCCCGACATCCGCGAGTTCGTCGTGGAGCCGGAGCTGAAGGCGCTCCTGGACGAGGGCATCAAGCTGGACACCGAGGGCTACCGCCTGCTGGTCAACCCGACCGGGCGCTTCGAGATCGGCGGCCCGATGGGCGACGCCGGCCTCACCGGCCGCAAGATCATCATCGACACCTACGGCGGCTTCGCCCGGCACGGCGGCGGCGCCTTCTCCGGCAAGGACCCGTCCAAGGTGGACCGCTCGGCCGCCTACGCCATGCGCTGGGTCGCCAAGAACGTGGTCGCCGCGGGCCTCGCCTCCCGTTGCGAGGTCCAGGTCGCGTACGCGATCGGCAAGGCCGAGCCGGTCGGTCTGTTCGTCGAGACCTTCGGCACCCACAAGGTCGACGTCGACAAGATCGAGAAGGCCATCGACGAGGTCTTCGACCTGCGTCCGGCCGCGATCATCCGCGACCTCGACCTGCTGCGCCCGATCTACGCCCAGACCGCCGCGTACGGCCACTTCGGCCGTGAGCTGCCCGACTTCACGTGGGAGCGCACGGACCGCGTGGAGGCGCTGCGCAAGGCCGCGGGCCAGTAGGAGCCAGGGTTTCCACTCACGCACGTTCACGTCCGACGCCCGGTTTCCCGAGGGGAGGCCGGGTTTCGGCGTTGTTCAGGGGTTCCGGAGTTCCGGCGTTTCCGGGGCAACGGTTTCGGAGGGTCGCGGACTCATAGGAGTAGTCGCGCGAAGTGGCGGCGGTGCGGGGCCGGTGGGCGGTGGCGGCGGGGTGCCGGGTGCGGGGCGTCGGGGGAGGGGGCGTTGTCAGTGGCGTTCGGTAAGAATGCTGGGGTGAGCGGCGAGAACGGGCAGGGGGGCGGTGGCGCGGCCGCGGAGGGCGGGCCGCCCGAGCAGCTCGCGCTGATCCGGGAGAGCGTACGGCGGGCCAAGGCGCCCCGCGCCAAGCCGCGGACCTGGCGGGGGGCCGAGCTGGCCCCGGAGCTGCCGGTGGCGCGGGTCCTCGTCGACAAGGGTGTGCTCCATCTCGACCGCTACTTCGACTACGCGGTCCCCGCCGAGCTGGACGCCGAGGCACAGCCCGGGGTGCGGGTGCGGGTGCGGTTCGGCGCCGGGCGGGGCCGGGTGCGGGAGGGCCGGCGCGAGGGCGGCGGGCTCATCGACGGCTTCCTGATCGAGCGGCTCGCCGCGTCCGACTACTCCGGCCCGCTCGCGGCGCTCGCCCAGGTGGTCTCGCCCGAACCCGTGCTCGGCGAGGAGCTGCTCGGGCTGGCGCGGGCCGTCGCCGACCGGTACGCGGGCAGCCTGGCGGACGTCCTCCAGCTCGCGGTGCCCCCGCGCAACGCGCGCGCCGAGCAGCGGCCCTCACCCGCCCCGCTGCCCCCGCCCCCGGCACCCGAGCCCGGGTCCTGGGCGCGGTACGAGCGGGGGAGCGCCTTCCTGGAGTCCCTGGCCGCGGGCGGAGCACCGCGCGCCGTGTGGAACGCGCTGCCGGGACCCGAGTGGAGTCAGGAGCTGGCCCGGGCCGTCGCCGCGACGCTCGCCTCGGGGCGCGGGGCCCTGGTCGTCGTGCCGGACGGACGGGCCGCCGCCCGGGTCGACGGCGCGCTGACGGCCCTGCTGGGCGAGGGACGGCACGCCCTGCTCACCGCGGACGCCGGGCCGGAGAAGCGGTACCGCGAGTGGCTGGCCGTACGGCGCGGGAGCGTACGGGCGGTGGTCGGCACCCGGGCCGCCATGTTCGCCCCGGTCCGCGACCTCGGCCTGGTCGCGCTCTGGGACGACGGGGACGACAGCCACAGCGAGCTGCACGCCCCGCAGCCGCACGCCCGTGAGGTACTGCTGCTGCGGGCCGCGCAGGACCGGTGCGCCTTCCTGATGGGCGGCTGGAGCTGCACCGTGGAGGGCGCGCAGCTCGTGGAGAGCGGCTGGGCGCAGGGGCTGGTCGCCGCCCGGGAGCAGGTGCGGCGGGCCGCTCCCCTGGTGCGCACCGTGGGGGACCAGGACCTCGCGAGGGACGAGGCGGCGCGGGCCGCCCGGCTGCCCACGCTCGCCTGGCAGACGGTCCGGGAGGGGCTGCGGCACGGGCCGGTGCTGGTCCAGGTGCCCCGGCGCGGGTACGTGCCGCGGATGGCGTGCGCGCAGTGCCGGGCCGCCGCCCGGTGCCGGCACTGCGCCGGTCCGCTGGAGGCGCGGGACGGCGGGGCGCTGGGGTGCGGCTGGTGCGGGCGTGAGGAGAGCGCCTGGCACTGTCCGGAGTGCGGGTCGTTCCGGCTGCGGGCGCAGGTCGTGGGGGCCAGACGGACCGCCGAGGAGCTGGGGCGGGCGTTTCCGGCCGTGCCGGTGCGGACCTCCGGGCGCGAGCAGGTGCTGGACACGGTGCCGGGGGCTCCCGCGCTGGTGGTGAGCACCCCGGGCGCCGAGCCGGTCGCCGAGGGCGGCTATGCGGCGGCGCTGCTGCTGGACGGCTGGGCGATGCTCGGCAGACCCGATCTGCGGGCCGGGGAGGACGCGCTGCGGCGGTGGATCGCGGCGGCCGCGCGGGTGCGCCCGCAGGGGGACGGGGGGACGGTCGTCGTGGTCGCCGAGCCGACGCTGCGGCCGGTGCAGGCGCTGGTGCGGTGGGACCCGGTCGGGCACGCGGTGCGGGAGCTGGCCGAGCGGGCCGAGCTGGGGTTCCCGCCGGTCTCGCGGATGGCGGCGGTGTCCGGGAAGGGGGAGGCGGTGGCCGCGTTCCTGACGGCGGTCGAGCTGCCGGGGGAGGCGGAGGTGCTGGGTCCGGTGCCGCTGCCGCCGAGCCCCGCCGGGCGGCCCGCGCGGCCGGGGGCGCCGCCGCCCGGGGAGCACTGGGAGCGGGCGCTGATCCGGGTGCCGCCGGGGAGAGGGGCCGCGCTGGCCGCCGCCCTGAAGGCGGCGCAGGCCGCGCGGATGGCACGCGGTGGGCAGGACGCGGTGCGGGTGCGGATCGATCCGCCGGACATCGGCTGAGGGGCCCGAGAGGGAGCGAGAGGGAGAACGTCCCGAGGAGGATGTGCGGCTGCCCTCCCGGGCGGGGGCCGAGAGGGCAGGGGGGAGGACGGAAGGGGGCGACGGAGGGTGGATCAGCCGTTGCGGGGGCCGGGGAAGGCGGTGGGTCTCGCCTCGTCGCGCAGGGCCGGGCTGCCGGCGGTCGGCTGGGTCGGCATGGAGCGGGCGGCGGGGACCGTGGGCAGCGCGGTGGTCACGCCGACCGTGCGGGTGGTGCCGGCCGGCTCCGGGGCGCGCTCGGGCTCGGGGGTCTGCTGGGCGGCGGCGCGGCGGGCGCCGTAGCGGCGGTGCACGGCCTGCTTGGTGACGCCGAGCGCGGAGCCCACCGCGTCCCACGAGAAGCCGAGCGAGCGGTCGAAGTCCACCGCCGCGGTGACCAGGGTCTCGACGCTGTCCCGCAGTTCCTGGGCGAGGCGGACCGTCGGGGCGGGGGCGCGTCCGTAGACGACGAAGCCCGTGGCGGGGCCGGAGCGGCGGGGACGGTAGACGTTGCCCAACTGGGCGGTCAGGGTGCGCAGCGCGTCCACCTGCCGGCGGACCCGCTCGATGTCCCGCACCAGCAAGTGCAGGCTGGCCCGGGCCTGGGCGTCGTGGGTTGCATGGTCGGCCATGAACAAGCCTCTCGAACCGGCGTAGAAGAGATGGGAAGTCAACTCGTTCTTGACCAACGCGGGTTCGCTCCGCTGGTCACGGTGTGGGGGCGTATGGGCATATGCGTACGCCCCCCGTGAGGTTGGCCTCGGGGGCGGTCATCTGGTGTGTCGTCATAAAATTGTGTGCTGCGTGTGCAGCCCGTCTTCCCGTTCCGTCCGAGAGGCCCGTGTCCCTTCATGAAGCTCGTCTTCGCCGGTACCCCCGAGGTCGCCGTTCCCGCCCTGGACGCCCTGATCGCCTCCGGGCGGCACGAGGTGGCCGCCGTCGTCACGCGGCCCGACGCGCCGGCCGGGCGGGGGCGCCGGCTGGTCGCGTCGCCCGTGGCCCAGCGGGCCGAGGAGGCCGGGATCGAGGTGCTCAGGCCGGAGCGGCCCCGGGACCCCGACTTCCTGGAGCGGCTGCGGGAGATCGCGCCGGACTGCTGTCCCGTCGTCGCCTACGGGGCGCTGCTGCCCCGGGTCGCGCTGGACATCCCCGCGCAGGGCTGGGTGAACCTGCACTTCTCGCTGCTGCCGGCCTGGCGCGGCGCCGCCCCCGTGCAGCACGCGATCATGGCGGGCGACGAGATCACCGGCGCCTCCACCTTCCTGATCGAGGAGGGGCTCGACTCCGGGCCGGTCTACGGCACGGTCACCGAGGTGATCCGGCCCACCGACACCAGCGGGGACCTGCTGACCCGGCTCGCCTTCGCGGGCGCCGGGCTGCTCTCCGCGACCATGGACGGCGTCGAGGACGGCAGCCTGAAGGCCGTACCGCAGCCGCACGACGGCATCAGCCTCGCGCCGAAGATCACCGTCGAGGACGCGCACGTCGACTGGGCCGCCCCGGCGCTGCGCGTCGACCGTGTGGTGCGCGGCTGCACCCCCGCGCCCGGCGCCTGGACGGTCTTCCGGGGCGAGCGCCTCAAGCTCATCCAGGTTCAGCCCGTCCCGGGCCGTGACGACCTCGCCCCGGGCGCCCTGGCCGTCGGCAAGAACAGCGTCCACGTCGGCACCGGCTCCTACGCCGTCGAGCTGCTGTGGGTCCAGGCCCAGGGCAAGAAGCCGATGCGGGCGGCCGACTGGGCCCGCGGGGTGCGGATCGCCGACGGGGAGCGGCTGGGGGAGTAGGCCCGGCGGCCCCGGCCGGCCGGCGGCAGGCGCCGCGCGTCCGGGTCCCGGCACCGTCGTACGCTGGGACGCGGACCCCGAATTCCAGAAAGCGGAGCACCTTTTTCGTGAGCGAGTCGTCCTCCCGTCCCCGTAAGCCCGCCAAGCCGTACCGGCGGCCGCAGAAGGACCCCGTCCGTTTCCTCGCCTTCGAGGCCCTGCGGGCCGTGGACGAGCGGGACGCGTACGCGAACCTCGTGCTGCCGCCGCTGCTGCGCAAGGCCCGGGAGAAGGAGGGGCCGGAGAAGTTCGACGCGCGCGACGCGGCCCTCGCCACCGAGCTGGTCTACGGCACACTGCGCCGGCAGGGCACCTACGACGCCGTGATCGCGGCCTGTGTGGACCGGCCGCTGCGGGAGGTCGACCCGCCGGTGCTGGACGTGCTCAGCCTCGGGGTGCACCAGTTGCTCGGCACGCGCATCCCGACGCACGCGGCCGTCTCCGCCTCCGTCGAGCTGGCGCGGGTGGTGCTCGGCGACGGCCGGGCCAAGTTCGTCAACGCCGTGCTGCGCAAGGTCGCCGCCCAGGACCTGGACGCCTGGCTCGCCCAGGTCGCGCCGCCCTACGACGACGACCCCGAGGACCATCTCGCCGTCGTGCACTCGCATCCGCGCTGGGTGGTCTCCGCGCTGTGGGACTCCCTGGGCGGCGGGCGCGCCGGGATCGAGGACCTGCTGGAGGCCGACAACGAGCGCCCCGAGGTGACCCTGGTGGCCCGGCCCGGCCGTGCCACCACCGACGAGCTGCTCGACGTGGAGTCGGCCGTCCCGGGCCGCTGGTCGCCGTACGCGGTGCGGCTCGCCGAGGGCGGTGAGCCTGGCGCCGTCGACGCGGTGCGCGAGGGGCGCGCCGGGGTGCAGGACGAGGGCAGCCAGCTCGTGGCGCTGGCCCTGGCGAACGCCCCGCTGGAGGGCCCCGACCGGCTCTGGCTCGACGGCTGCGCGGGCCCCGGCGGCAAGGCCGCGCTGCTCGCCGCGCTCGCCGCGGAGCGCGGGGCGACCCTCCTCGCCGCCGAGAAGCAGCCGCACCGGGCGGGCCTGGTGGCGAAGGCGCTGAACGGCAACCCGGGCCCCTACCAGGTGATCACCGCCGACGGCACCCGTCCGCCGTGGCGGCCCGGCTCCTTCGACCGGGTGCTGATGGACGTGCCGTGCACCGGCCTCGGCGCCCTGCGGCGCCGTCCCGAGGCGCGCTGGCGCCGCCGTCCGGAGGACCTGGACACCTTCGCGCCCCTTCAGCGCGGGCTGCTGCGCACCGCGCTGGAGTCGGTCCGGGTCGGCGGGGTCGTCGGCTACGCCACCTGCTCGCCGCATCTCGCCGAGACCCGGGCGGTGGTCGCCGACGTCCTCAAGCAGTTCCCGGACGCCGACCTGATCGACGCCCGCCCCCTGCTGCCGGGCGTGCCGGCCCTGGGCGAGGGGCCCGACGTCCAGCTCTGGCCGCATCTGCACGGCACCGATGCCATGTATCTGGCGCTCATCCGCCGGACCGGCTGACCTCCTCCGGTCCCGTGGCGGCGGCCGTGCCGTCCTCGTGTGCGAGGCGGTGCGGCCACCACACCTTCGGGCCGATGTCCAGGAACAGGGACGTCACCAGGACCGAGCGCACCACGAAGGTGTCGAGAAGGACGCCCAGGGCGACCGCGAAGCCGATCTCGGCGAAGGCGACCATCGGCAGGGTGCCGAGGGCGGCGAAGGTGCCGGCCAGCACCAGACCGGCGGAGGTGATGACCGCGCCGGTGGCCGCCAGGCCCGTCACCACGCCCCGGCGGGTGCCCTGGCGGCCGGTCTCCTCGCGGATCCGGGTCGTCAGGAAGATGTTGTAGTCGATGCCCAGGGCGACCAGGAAGACGAAGACGAAGAGGGGGAAGTCCGTCGACTCGCCCGCGTAGTCGAACACATGCCGGAAGGCGAGCGCGCTGAGGCCGAGCGCCGCCGCGAACGACAGGATCACCGTCCCGACCAGCAGCAGTGGCGCGATCACGGCGCGCAGCAGGGCGGCCAGGATCAGCAGGACCACGATCAGCACCAGCGGGATGATCAGCAGATTGTCGTGGGTGGTCGCCCGGTCCATGTCGAGCAGGGCCGCCGTGCCGCCGCCCACCTGGGCGTCGGCCTCGGGCACCGCGTGCACGGCGTCCCGGACCCGCTCGACGGTCTGTTTCGCGGCCTCGCTGTCCGACGGGTCGGTCATCGTCGCCTCGAACAGCACCTGGCCGTCGTGGACCGGTTTCGTGCCCGGCGGCCGGCCGAGGGAGTCCGGCACCACGCCCTCGGTGCCCGCGACCGCCCGGCTCACCTCCGCCGCCTGGGCCTCGTTGGAGACGATCACCAGGGGATCGCCGCTGCCCGCCGGGAAGTACTCCTCGGAGACCCGCTGGCCGGTGATGGAGTCGGGGGTGCCGGTGAAGGCGTCGGCGTTGCTGATGCCCTCGGCGCGCAACTGGATCAGGCCGAGCGAACAGACGGCCAGAACCAGGGCCGTCACGATCCAGACCGTGCGCGGACGCCGGGCGATCCCGCGCCCGGTGCGGGCCCAGACGCCTCTCTCGGTCGGGTCGGGCGCCCCGAAGTGCGGGATCACCGGCCAGAAGATCCAGCGGCCGAAGATCACCAGCAGGGCCGGGAACAGGGTCATCATCGCCAGCAGCGCGACCGCCACCCCGATCGCGGCGACCGGGCCGAGCCCGCGCGTGGAGTTCATCTCGGCGGCCAGCAGCACCAGCATGCTCAGCACCACCGTGGCCCCGGAGGCCAGCACGGCCGGGCCCGCCCGGTGCAGGGCGAGCGCCATCGCCTCGTGCCGGTCCTCGTGCCGGCGCAGTTCTTCCCGATAGCGGGCCACCAGCAGCAGGGCGTAGTCCGTCCCCGCGCCGAACACCAGCACGGTCAGAATGCCCGCGCTCTGTCCGTTCACGGTCAGGCCCGCGTGCTCGGCCAGGAAGTAGATCACGGACTGCGCGGTGAACAGCGCGGCGATCACCGCGAGCAGCGGCACCACGAGCAGCGTCGGACTGCGGTAGGTGATCAGGAGCATGACGATGACGACGCCCATCGCCGCGAACAGCAGGGTGGAGTCGATGCCCTCGAACGCCTCGGAGAAGTCCGCCGAGGTGCCGCCGGGTCCGGTGATGTGCACGGCGAGACCGTCGCCGCCCTCGCCGACGACGTCGCGGATCGAGTCGACGGCCGGCGCGATGCGCTCCCAGCCCTGTTCGTCCATGGTGACCGGGACGTAGATCTGGGCGGCGCGCGGATCCACCGGCCGGTCGAAGACCGGGCCGCGGGTCTCGGCGCCCCGGATGCCGTGGTCGGTGAGCTGCCTGAGCTGCACCGCGTCCTCGGCGATCGCGGCGCGGTCCTGTGCCGTCAGACCGCCGTCGCGCGCGTACACCACGACCGCGGGGATCTGCTCGGGCCGGAAGTCCTTGGAGATCTCCAGCACCTGGGTGGACTCCGCCGAGCCCGGCAGCCAGGAGGCCGCGTCGTTGTCCTGGGCGTCGGTGAGCTTCTGGGCGAACGGCGCCGTCAGGAACAGCAGCACCAGCCAGAGCACCAGCACCAGCCACTTGGCGCGCCGCCCGCAGACGAGATGCGCGATCCCGCGTTGCCCGCTCGTCATGCCGACCCCCGTCGGTCAGGGGCGCGGGGAACTGCGCGACAAGCCCCCCACGGCCCGCGGTGTTCCCACGACGGTACCGGCACCCGCGCCCGCGCACCCAGCCCGAGCGGACCGGTGCGGCCAACCCCCGGAGGGCATGGCAGGCTTGGGGCATGGCCGCGCAGATCAACCCCAGCATCCTGTCCGCCGACTTCGCCCGCCTCGCGGACGAGGCCAGGGCGGTGGAGGGAGCCGACTGGCTCCACGTCGACGTGATGGACAACCATTTCGTCCCGAACCTCACGCTCGGTGTGCCGGTCGTAGAGTCGCTGGCCCGTGCGACGGACACCCCGCTGGACTGCCATCTGATGATCGAGGCCCCCGATCGCTGGGCCCCGCAGTACGTCGAGGCGGGTGCCTCGTCCGTCACCTTCCACGTCGAGGCCGCCGCCGCCCCGGTGCGGCTCGCCCGTGAGATCCGGGCCAAGGGCGCCCGTGCCTCCATGGCGCTCAAGCCCGCGACGCCGATCGAGCCGTACGAGGATCTGCTGCCCGAGCTGGACATGCTGCTGATCATGACGGTCGAACCGGGCTTCGGGGGCCAGGCGTTCCTCGACATCATGCTCCCCAAGATCCGCCGCACCCGCGAGTTGATCAGCAAGCACGGCCTCGAACTGTGGCTTCAGGTGGACGGCGGCGTCTCGGCCTCGACGATCGAGCGGTGCGCCGACGCGGGGGCCGACGTCTTCGTGGCCGGTTCCGCGGTCTACGGCGCCGACGACCCGGCCGAGGCGGTCCGAGCGCTGCGCGCCCAGGCGGAGGCGGCGACCGGCCGGGCGACCTGGGCCTGCGCCCACTGAGGCCCGCCCCGAGGGAGGGGCCGTTCACCGGACGGATCGCCGTACGGACAGCCCGCTGAACACGCACTCCGTGCGGACGGCGGGCCACAGGAACGTGAACGACTCCCATCAGGGCTGATCAAGACCGCCGAATCTGCGAGGATGAACGGCGTATCCAGAGTGTGAACAGCAGTGAGGAGATCGCCGTGTCGGGTATGTCGGCAGGCCGGTCAGCCATGCGGATGGGACCCGCAGAGCTGGTGCAGGCGGCGGCCATGGCCCGCCGCTTCTACCTCGAGGGCAAATCGAAGATCCAGATCGCGGAGGAGTTCGGCGTCAGCCGCTTCAAGGTGGCCCGGGTCCTGGAGACCGCCCTCGAACGGGATCTCGTACGCATCGAGATCCGGGTGCCGGCCGAACTGGACGCGGAGCGCTCCGACGCGCTGCGCGCCCGCTACGGCCTCCGGCACGCCGTGGTGGTGGAGTCGCCGGCCGACGCCGAGGACTCGCCCGATCCGGAGAATCTGGGGGAAGTGGCCGCCGATCTGCTCGGCGAGCTGGTGAACGAGGGGGACGTCCTGGGCCTGGCCTGGGGCCGCTCCACCATCAACATGGCGGCGGCCCTCGACCGGCTGCCGCCGTGCACGGTCGTGCAGCTCACGGGCGTGTACGACGCCGGGACGGCCGAGCGCGGCTCGGTGGAGGCCGTCCGCCGCGCCGCCCAGGTGTCCGGCGGCGACGCGCACCCCATCTACGCGCCGATGCTGCTGCCGGACGCGGCCACCGCGGCCGCGCTGCGCAACCAGACCGGGATCGCCCGGGCCTTCGAGTACTTCGACAAGGTCACGGTCGCCTGTGTCTCCATCGGCTCCTGGGAGCCGGGCATCTCGACGGTGCACGACATGCTGAGCGACGAGGAGCGGGCGCACTACGCCTCGCTCGGCGTCGCCGCCGAGATGTCCGCGCACCTCTTCGACGCCGACGGCCGCCGGGTCGGGCGCGATCTGGGCGAGCGGTGCATCACGGTCAAGGCCGACCAGCTCCGCCGGATCCCCGAGGTCGTCGCGATCGCGGGCGGGCAGCGCAAGGCCGCCGCGATCGACGCGGTGCTGCGGTCCGGGCTGGTCACCAGCCTGGTCACGGACACGGCCGCGGCCGACTATCTGATGACGGCGGGGCCGACGCCCAAGCCGGCGCTGAACCGGTCGGATCCGGACGGGATCTGACCGCCTCGGACGGGGCATCGGGAGAGGGGGCGGCCACGCACTGGCCGCCCCCTCTCCCGCATCGGCCGGCACTCGGTCGACGGGCCCTCGGAGGATTCTCCAAGGGCCCCCTGAGCTGCTTGGACGTTCCGCCCGGGCGTTCCGGCCCGGTCGTCATGGGACAATGAAGTACGTGCTTTTCCCTCTGGCCGGCCGGTCGGGGGGTCACCTCTGATCGACCGGGATGTGCAGCACGTGCGTTTCCTCAACGACATCCAGCCCGCCTACGACCTCACCTACGACGACGTCTTCATGGTGCCGAGCCGCAGCGCGGTCGGATCTCGTCAGGGCGTGGACCTCTCCTCACCGGACGGCACGGGCACCACGATCCCGCTGGTCGTCGCCAACATGACCGCCGTCGCCGGCCGCCGGATGGCCGAGACGATGGCCCGCCGCGGCGGACTCGTCGTGATCCCGCAGGACATCCCGATCGACGTCGTCACCGACGTGGTCTCCTGGGTCAAGAGCCGCCACCTGGTGCTGGACACCCCGATCCGGCTCGCCCCGCACCAGACCGTCGCCGACGCCCTCGCCCTGCTGCCCAAGCGGGCGCACAACGCCGGGGTCGTCGTCGACGAGCAGGGCCGTCCCGTCGGTGTCGTCACCGACCAGGACCTCAACGGCGTCGACCGCTTCACCCAGCTCGAGGTCGTCATGTCCCGCGACCTGCTCCTGCTGGACGCCGGAATCGACCCCCGCGAGGCGTTCAACGTCCTCGACGCGGCCAACCGGCGCTACGCCCCGGCCGTCGACGAGGACGGCAAGCTGGCCGGCATCCTCACCCGCCGGGGCGCCCTGCGCGCCACGCTGTACACCCCGGCCACCGACGCCCGCGGCCGGCTGCGGATCGCCGCCGCCGTCGGCATCAACGGCGATGTGGCCGGCAAGGCCAAGCAACTGCTCGACGCGGGCGTGGACACGCTCGTCATCGACACCGCGCACGGCCACCAGGAGTCGATGATCAGCGCGATCCGCACCGTGCGCGCCCTCGACCCGCAGGTGCCGATCGCGGCCGGCAACATCGTCGCCGCCGAGGGCGTCCGGGACCTGATCGAGGCGGGCGCCGACATCATCAAGGTCGGCGTCGGACCGGGCGCCATGTGCACCACCCGCATGATGACCGGCGTGGGCCGGCCGCAGTTCTCCGCGGTGCTGGAGTGCGCGGCCGAGGCGAAGAAGTACGGCAAGCACGTCTGGGCCGACGGCGGTGTCCGCCACCCGCGTGACGTCGCGATGGCCCTGGCGGCCGGCGCGTCCAACGTGATGGTCGGCTCCTGGTTCGCCGGCACCTACGAGTCGCCCGGCGACCTCCAGCAGGACGCGAACGGCCGTCTGTACAAGGAGTCGTTCGGCATGGCGTCGGCGCGTGCCGTGCGCAACCGCACCTCCGAGGAGTCCTCCTACGACCGTGCCCGCAAGGCGCTGTTCGAGGAGGGCATCTCCACCTCCCGGATGTTCCTCGACCCGGCCCGCCCGGGCGTCGAGGACCTGGTCGACTCGATCATCGCGGGCGTCCGCTCCTCCTGCACCTACGCCGGCGCGGGCTCGCTGGAGGAGTTCGCCGAGAAGGCGGTCGTCGGCATCCAGAGCGCGGCCGGCTACGCGGAGGGCAAGCCGCTGCACGCGAGCTGGTAGCGCCCGATGGCCCCGCGGGGGTGTTTTCCGCGGGGCCGCAACGAAAGCGCAGCCTTGTGCGAGGAACGCAACGATCTTGCGTGGATGCGCAAGGTTGCTGCATTACACCCGCTATGCCCCTGCTCATAGGGTCGTGCGCTGTACGTAGCGCGGCGGGGACCCCGCTCGGTGGGTCCCTGCTCGCGCAGGTGTGCCTCCGGTCCCCGTCGCGCCGAGAGCCAGCGACGAAGGAGTCCCCGCGTGCTCGACCAAGGCGCACCCCCGCAGGACCGCACCCAGGCCGCCCCACCGTCCCCCGGGCCGGCCGCCCGTCTGATGCGGCGCAAGCCGGTCGAACGCCTGGTCGCCGAGGGCGGCCACGGCGAGGGAGGCTCCCTGCGGCGCACCCTCGGGCTCTGGCAGCTCACCATGATCAGCATCGGCGCGACGCTCGGCACCGGCATCTTCGTGGTCCTCGGCGAGGCCGTCCCCAAGGCCGGTCCCGCCGTCACCCTGTCGTTCGTGATCGCCGGTCTCACGGCGCTCTTCTCCGCCCTGTCCTACGCCGAGCTGGCCGGCACCATCCCGGTCGCCGGCTCCTCGTACTCGTACGCGTACGCGACGATGGGCGAACTCGTCGCCTGGGTCTGCGGCTGGTGTCTGGTCCTGGAGTACGGCGTCTCGGTCGCCGCCGTGGCCGTCGGCTGGGGCGAGTACCTCAACGAACTGCTCGACGGCACGATCGGCGTCACCATCCCCGACGCGCTGTCGGCGCCGCCCGGGGACGGCGGCGTCTTCAACCTCCCCGCGCTGATCGTCGTCCTGCTCGCCATGGCGTTCCTGCTCGGCGGCGCCCGGGAGTCGGCGCGCGCCAACACCGTCATGGTGGTCGTGAAGATCGCCGCGCTGGTGATGTTCTGCGCGATCGGCGTCCAGGGCCTGCGCTCGGGCAACTACGAGAACTTCATGCCGCTGGGCATGGCGGGCGTCAGCGCCGCCGGGGCCACGCTCTTCTTCTCGTACATCGGCTTCGACGCCGCCTCCACCGCCGGTGAGGAGGCCAAGAACGCCCAGCGCGACCTGCCGCGGGCGATCATGCTGTCCCTGGTCGTCGTGACCGCGCTGTACGTCCTGGTCGCCGCCGTCGCCGTCGGCGCCAAGCCCTGGCAGCGGTTCGGGGACTCCGAGGCCGCGCTCGCCCAGATCATGCGCGAGGTGACCGGCCAGTCCTTCTGGGGCACCCTGCTCGCCTTCTGCGCGGTCATCGCCATCGCCAGCGTCGTCCTGACCGTGCTCTACGGCCAGACCCGCATCCTGTTCGCGATGTCCCGCGACGGCCTGGTGCCCAAGGTGTTCTCGAAGGTCCACCCGAAGACCGGCACGCCCCGCGCCAACACGCTGATCGTCTCCCTGTTCTGCGGGGTGCTGGCCGCCGCGATCCCGCTGGGCCAGCTCGCCGACGCCACCAGCATCGGCACGCTGTTCGCCTTCGCGCTCGTGAACGTGGCCGTCGTGGTGCTGCGCCGCAGCCGTCCCGAGATGCCCCGCACCTTCCGGGTGCCGCTCTCGCCGGTGCTGCCCGCGCTGGGCTTCGCCTTCTGCGTCTGGATGATGGGCAGCCTGTCGGCCGTCACCTGGGTGGTCTTCGGAGTCTGGATGGCGGTCGGGCTCGTGTTCTACTTCGGATACGGCTACCGCCGCTCCCGGCTCGCCGTGACCGCACCGTCCGTAGCATCCGCACCATCCGAGAAGTGATCATCCCACTGTGCTGAACGATCTCGACGAACGCATCGTGCACGCCCTCGCCGAGGACGCCCGCCGCTCCTACGCGGACATCGGCGCCCTGGTGGGCCTGTCCGCCCCCGCCGTGAAACGGCGCGTGGACCGGCTGCGGGCGACCGGCGCCATCACCGGCTTCACCGTACGGGTGGACCCGGCGGCGCTCGGCTGGGAGACCGAGGGGTTCGTCGAGATCTACTGCCGGCGCAACACCTCCCCGGAGACCATCCAGCGGGGTCTGGAGCGCTACCAGGAGGTCGTGGCCGCCTCCACCGTCACCGGGGAGGCGGACGCGGTCGCCCAGGTCTTCGCCTCCGACATGCGCCACTTCGAACGCGTCCTGGAGCGGATCGCGGGGGAGCCCTTCGTGGAGCGCACCAAGTCGGTCCTGGTGCTGTCCCCGCTGCTGAGGCGCTTCTCCTCGGGCTCACCCACCTGACAGGGACTCATCCGGCCGTCTTGCGCGCCAGCGCGTTGTTGCCGATCGAGTTGTGGACGCTGAAGCTCACCGCGTCCGAGCGGTACCGGTCGTCCGACCACTCCACCGGACGCCCCTCGTGGGTGGTCGTCACCCGCCGGACCCGCAGCAGCGGGCTGGTGCGGCGCACGCCGAGCAGTTCGGCGTCCCGTGCCCCCGCCGCGACCGCGTCGATGACGTGCTCGCCGTAGGCGAAGACCAGCCCGGTGTCGTCCAGCAGACGCTGGGTCACCGACGGGCAGTCCGGCTCGATCGGCTCGACGGCGGGGGCGATCCAGCCGGCGTACACGGTCCGCTCCAGCAGCACCGGTTCGCCGTCGAGCCCGCGCACCCGCAGCACATGCAGCACCGGGCTCCCGGTGTCCACCTGGAGGCGTACGGCGTCCTCGGCGCCGGCCGGCCGGTACTCCTGCGCGACCACCATGCCGGTCGCCGCGCGGCCCATCGCGCGCGCCCACTGGGCGAAGCTGCGCAGTTCGGCGAAGCTCTGGCTGCGGCGGCTGGCCAGCACCACCCGGCGGGCGCCCTGCCGAGAGCCGATCAGCCCCTCGGCGGTCAGGGCGGCGACGGCCTGGCGGACCGTGCCGCGCGAGACGCCGTAGCGGGCGGCGAGGTCGGTCTCGGCGGGCAGCAGCGCACCGACCGCGTACTCCTCGCGGCCGATCGCGCGGCGCAGTTCGTCGGCGATCTCCTCGTGTCGCGCCGGCATGCTTCCCCTTCGTGTCGACCACTGTGCACAGTCTGACCAGCGTAGTCGACCCGCGGCGCGACCCGTCTCCGGTCGCAACTGTCCGTGAAATCGGGGCTCAGGGTTTCGCCGGTGTTCATGAAGGGGACACCAGCGGCGTGCGTACTGAGGGCAACTTGTTCAGACAAGTTGTCCTCGTCTCCTGCATTCTCACGCGTCCCCTGGAGAAGCCGTGACCGTGTCCCTGCCGAGAACCGCCGCCCTCGGCGTCGTCGCCGCGCTCGCCCTGAGCGCCTGCGGCGCCGCCCCCGACGACTCCACCACCGCCGACGGCAAGAACGCCGCCACCGCCACCTCCGCCGCCGACTTCGGCGGACTCGACGCCCTGGTGAAGGCGGCGAAGAAGGAAGGCACGCTCAACGCCATCGCGCTGCCCCGCGACTGGGCCAACTACGGCGCCCTCATCGACGGCTTCCAGAAGAAGTACGGCATCAAGATCGAGGTCGAGAACCCGGACGGCTCCAGCCAGGACGAGATCAACGCCGTCACCACCCGCAAGGGCCAGGACCGCGCGCCCGACGTCCTCGACCTCGGCAGCTCCTTCGCGCTGAGCGCCGCCCAGCAGGGCCTGCTCGCGCCGTACAAGGTGGCCGCGTTCGACGACATCCCGGAGGGCCAGAAGGACGCCCGGGGCCGCTGGTACAACGACTACGGCGGCTACATCTCCATAGGCTGCGACGCCAAGCGCGTCAGCTCGTGTCCCACCACCTTCGCCGACCTGCTCAAGCCCCGCTACAAGGGCCAGGTCGCCCTCAACGGCAACCCCACCAAGTCCGGCGCTGCCTTCGGCGGCGTCTACGCGGCCGCGCTCGCAAGCGGTGGCTCCTTCGACGACATCCAGCCCGGCCTCGACTTCTTCGCGAAGCTGAAGAAGAACGGCAACTACACGCCCGTCGAGTCCACCCCGGCCACCGTCGAGAAGGGCGAGACCCCGATCAGCATCGACTGGGACTACCTCAACGCCGGGTACGCGGACGAGTTCAAGAGCAAGGGCGTCGACTGGAAGGTCGCGGTCCCCTCCGACGGGCAGTTCGCCCAGTTCTACTCCCAGGCCGTCAACAAGGACGCCCCGCACCCGGCCGCCGCCCGGCTGTGGCAGGAGTACCTCTACAGCGCCGAGGGCCAGAACCTCTGGCTGGCCGGCTACGCCCGGCCGGTGCTGATGAACGCCCTCGACCAGGCCGGCACCCTCGACAAGGCGGCCGCCGCCAAGCTGCCCCAGGTCTCCGGGACGCCTGAATTCCCGAGCGAGGAGCAGCAGAGCAAGGCCAAGACCGTGCTCGCCCAGGGCTGGGCGAAGGCCGTCTCCGGATGACGGCCACCGCCGTACGGGCCGACACGGCGTCCGCCGCTCCACCGAAGCGGCGGCGCCGGTCCCTCGGCTGGGTCGCCGTCGTCCCGCTGCTCGCCTTCACCGCCCTGGCCTTCGGCCTGCCCGCCCTCGCCATGCTGAACGGCGCGTTCACCGTGGACGACCCGGCCACCGGCGCCAGTACGTACACCGCCGACAACCTCACGGCCTCGCTCCAGGGCGCCTACCTCACCGCCCTGCTCGGCAGCGTCAAGCTGTCCGCCGTCTCGGCGGGCCTCGGCGCGCTCCTCGGGCTGCCGCTCGCCCAGGCCGTGGTCACCTCCCGGTTCCGCGCGCTGCGCGAGGCCGTCCTCACCGCCTCCGGCGTCCTCGCCAACTTCGGCGGGGTTCCGCTGGCCTTCGCGTTCGTCGCCACCCTCGGCAACGCGGGCGTGCTGACCCGGCATCTGGGCCTGACCGACAAGGGCTGGGACCTCTACAGCTTCTGGGGACTGGTCATCGTCTACCTGTACTTCCTGATCCCGCTGATGGTCCTCACCATCACCCCCGCCCTGGAGGGCCTGCGCCCCCAGTGGCGCGAGGCCGCCCAGAACAACGGCGCCACCCCCGCCCAGTACTGGCGGCACGTGGCGCTGCCGGTGCTGCTGCCCTCGCTCCTCGGCGGACTGGTCCTCCTGTTCGGCAGCGCCTTCGCCGCCTACGCCACCGCCG
Organism: Streptomyces sp. CAI-85; assembly: GCF_013363615.1. Lineage (NCBI taxonomy): Bacteria > Bacillati > Actinomycetota > Actinomycetes > Kitasatosporales > Streptomycetaceae > Streptomyces > Streptomyces sp. CAI-85. The sequence goes on from NZ_JAANNX010000040.1 coordinate 25,162, forward strand.
CCGCCATGGTCGGCAGCTCCATCCCGCTGGTCACCCTCCAGATCGCCGACGCGATCTCGGGCAACGTGCTGGTCGGGCAGGAGAACGTGGCGCTCGCCCTCAGCCTCGACATGGTGCTGGTCGCGGGCCTGGTGATGGCCGTCTACCTGCCCCTCCAGCGAAGGAGCGCGCGATGGCTCGCCTGAACCTGTGGCGGTGGGGCGTGCTCGGCCTCGCCGGCCTGTACTTCCTGGTGCCGCTGGCCGCCTCCGTCGTCTTCACCGTCGACGTCCCCGGACAGGGCGTCACCTTCGACGCCTACACCAGGATCTTCGCCACCGAGGGCTTCACCTCCAGCCTGCTGCTCTCCCTGGAGCTGGCCGTCGCGACCATCGCCGTCGTCCTGCTGCTGACCGTGCCCGCCGTGGTCGCGCTGCGGCTCGGCGCGCCCCGGCTGCGGCCGGTCGTGGAGGTGGTCTGCGCGCTGCCGCTGGTCGTGCCGCCGATCGCCTTCGTGGCCGGTATCGGCACGGTCCTGCGCTGGGGCCCCGAGCATTTCTCCCGCACCCCGCTGTTCCAGACCTTCGTGGCCGTCCAGAACCCGGACTTCCCCTTCGTCCTGGTCCTGGCCTACGTCGTGATGGCGCTGCCGTTCGTCTACCGGGCGCTGGACGCGGGCCTGCGCGCCGTCGACGTCCGCACCCTCGTCGAGGCCGCCCGCAGTTGCGGTGCCAACTGGCCGCAGGCGCTGCTGCGGGCGGTCCTGCCCAATCTGCGCGGCGCCCTGCTCAACGCGTCCTTCCTCACGCTGGCCCTGGTGCTCGGCGAGTTCACGGTGGCCCAGTTGCTCGGCTTCCGGCCCTTCGCCGTGTGGATCGTGAACGTCAGCGGCTCGCAGGCCCAGCTCTCCGTCGCGGTGTCCGTGCTCAGCCTGCTCGTGACCTGGCTCCTGCTCCTCGCGCTCGCCGGTGCCGGCGGCCGCACCCGTCCAACCTCCCGGGGATGAACCACCATGACCGTGACGACCGTTCAGAAGGCCGCGACCGTCGAATTCCGCTCCCTGCGCCGTGAGTTCGGGCCGACCGTCGCCCTCGACGGACTCGACCTGACCGTCCGGCCCGGCGAACTCCTCGCCCTCCTCGGCCCGTCCGGCTGCGGCAAGACCACCGCCCTACGGCTGCTCGCCGGCTTCGAACACCCCGACTCCGGCGCGGTGCTGGTCGACGGCGAGGACGTGACCCGGATCCCGGCCCACCGCCGCGACGCCGGGATGGTCTTCCAGTCGTACAGCCTCTTCCCGCATCTCGACGCGCTCGACAACGTGGCCTTCGGGCTGCGGATGCGGAAGGTGCGCACGGCCGAACGGCGGTCCCGCGCCGCCGAGTTGCTGGAGCTGGTCGGCCTCGCCGACAAGGGCGGACGGTTCCCGCACCAGCTCTCCGGCGGCCAGCAGCAGCGCGTCGCCCTGGCCCGCGCCCTCGCCCTGCGGCCCCGCGTCCTGCTCCTGGACGAACCGCTGTCGGCGCTCGACGCCAAGGTCCGCCTCAGCCTGCGCGAGGAGATCCGCCGGCTCCAGCGGGAGCTGGGCATCACCACCCTGTTCGTCACCCACGACCAGGAGGAGGCCCTGTCCATGGCGGACCGGGTCGCCGTGATGCACGCCGGACGCCTCGAACAGTGCGCGGAACCCGCCGAGTTGTACGGCCGGCCCGCGACCGCCTTCGTCGCCGAGTTCGTCGGCACCATGAGCCGGATCCCGGGCCGCACGGCCGGCGGCGAGGTCGAGGTGCTCGGACAGCGGCTGCCCGTCGACGGCCCCCTGCCGGCCGCCGCCGAGGTCGACGTCCTGGTCCGGCCCGAGTCCGTCCAGGTGCGGGCCGACGCCGACGGCGACGCCCTGGTCGTCGCAACGTCCTTCCTGGGCGCGGCCGTTCGCGTCACCGTCCGGCTCGCCGACGGCACCGAGGTCAAGGCCGACCTGCCCGCCCACGAGGCCGCCGGACTCGCCGCGGGCTCCCCGGTCACCGTGTCGCTGCCGCCACGCCCGGTGCTGGTCGCGGACCGCACGGCCTGAACGCCCCCCACCATCCCCCCACACCCGTAGGGAAGAGAGAACCGTGACCCGACTCCCGCTCCAGGCCGTCCTGTTCGACATGGACGGCACGCTCGTCGACACCGAGCGCCTGTGGTGGGAGGCGGTGGAGCAGGTGGCCGGCCGGACGCTGACCGAGGCGGACCGGCCGGACGTGCTCGGCCGCGCGGTCGAGCACACCGCCGGCTGGCTCGCCGCCGCCACCGGCGCCCCGGCCGCCGGACTCGCACGGGCCCTGCACCGCGAGTTCGCCGACCGCGTCCGCACCGGCATCGCCCCCCGCCCCGGCGCCCTCGCCCTGCTCGACGCCCTGGCCCGCGAGGGCGTCCCCACCGCCCTGGTGACCGCCTCCCCGCGCTCGGTCGCCGACACCGTGCTGGCCGCACTCGGCGCCCACCGCTTCGCCGTCTCCGTCACCGCCGACGACACCGCCCGCACCAAGCCCGCCCCCGACCCCTACCTCGCCGCCTGCCGGGCCCTCGGCGTCGACCCGCTGGCCTGTGTCGCCGTCGAGGACACCGAGACCGGGGTCGCCTCCGCCGAGGCGGCCGGCTGCGCGGTCCTCGCCGTGCCCTCCCTGGCCCCCGTCCCGCCGGCGCCCGGCCGGACCCTGCGCACCAGCCTGGAGGGCGTGACCGTCACCGACCTGCGCGCCCTGCCGCCGCACCGGCTGCGGGTGATGACCTGGAACCTCTGGTACGGCGGCACCAAGGTCCGCGACCACCGCGCCAAGCAGCTCAAGGCCATCACGGAGACCGACGTCGACGTGGTCGGCCTCCAGGAGACGTACGGCACCGCCGCCCGGGAACTCGCCGACGCCCTCGGCTGGTACGTCCACGAGGCCGGCGACAACCTGGGCGTGATCAGCCGCTTCCCCGTCACGGCCCGGCTCGGCGACCCCGGCGTCGGCTTCTACGGCGCGGCCGGCGCCCGCGTCCGGATCGCCGAGGGCGTGGAGGCCGACATCTGGACGGCCCATCTGCACTACACGCCGTACGGGCCCTACGAGGCCGCCTTCGACGCGGTGCCGGCCGACGACCTGGTCGCCCACGAGGGGGTGCGGCTCGCGCAGCTCCGGGACGCCCTGGAGCGCATCGACGACAGCGGCCCGGTCGTTCTGGTCGGTGACTTCAACTGCCCCTCCCACCTGGACCGGACCGACGCCCCCTGGCCGGTGACGAAGGCGGCCGAGGCGGCGGGCTTCGCCGACTCCTACCGCGAGGCGCATCCCGACCCCGTCCGGGACCCCGGCCACACCTGGTCCCCGGTGCACGCCGAGCACGAGGACGGCAGCGGCCGCCCCGAGCCCCAGGACCGGATCGACTACGTCCTGCACCGGGGTGGCCTGCGGGTGCTCGACTCCCGGACCTACGTCCGCGGCACACCCCGGCCCTGGCCGGACGTCGAGGACAACGCCTGGCCGTCCGACCACGCGGCGGTGATCACCACGTTCGTCGTGACCGAGAAGTGATCTGGAGTAACCCGTGGCAACCATTGCGGCGCCGACTGATCATCCCGTAGCTTGTGCCGCACTTTGTACTGACTGGTAACCACGGCAGGTGATCCATGCGCTGGCCCATCGGCCGTCCCACCACCGTCCGCACCCGGATCGTGGCGCTCGCACTCGCCCCGGTGGTGGCCCTGATGGCGCTGTGGACCTTCGCCATGGTGTCGGTCACCGCCGATCTGCGCGCCCTGATCCGCCTCCAGGGCGTGTACGAGGACTTCGGCACCCCCGTCGACACCGCCGTCGGACAGATCCAGATCGAGCGGCGGCTGTCGGCCGCCTACCTCGGCGCGTCCCACGACACGGACGCCGCCGGGGAACTCCTCGCCCAGCAGCGGCGCACCGACCGCGCCGTCAGCGCCATGCGCGACGCGATCCAGGACGGCGACCGCAGCCGGCTCTCAGGCACCCAGCGCGAGTCGCTGGAGGCGATGCTCCGGGCCTCCGACGGCCTCGACCCGCTGCGTGACCGGGTGCTCTCCCGCAAGCTCACCTGGGACCGGGCCGTCACCGAGTACGGCGCGATCGTGGAACCCGGCTTCGACGCCGAGTCCGCGCTCACCGCCCTCCAGGCCGGACAGCTCGCCCGCGAGTCCCAGGTCGTCATCGAACTCGTCCGGGTACGGGAGTTCGTCTCCCGCGAGGACGCCCTCGTCGCCGGGGCCCGCGTCGCCGGCACCCTGACCGACCGGCAGTACGACACCCTGACGGCCACCATCGAGGACCGGCGCGTCTTCGAGCACACGTACGTGCCGGACCTGCCGGCCGACTCGCGCGCCCTCTTCGAGACCTTCCAGCGCGGGGAGCTGCACCGCTCGCTGGTCGAGGGCGAGGACGCCCTGCTGCGGGCCGGTCCGGCGCGCGCCGGGAAGGCCGTCGCGGCCGACACCTGGCGCACCACCACCGACCGTGCCGTCAAGCGCTACATGGAGCTGTGCACCCAGGCTGCCGAGAACTCGGCGGCCCGCGGGCGGGACTTCGCCTATGGGGAGCTGACCAAGGCGGCCGTGGCCGGCTTCGTCGGACTGGCCGCCGTCGGCCTGTCGCTGTGGTTCTCGGTGCGCGGCGCCCGGCGCATCTCGCGCCGCCTGGAGACCCTGCGGGACGACGCCGACCTGCTCGCCACCCGCCAACTCCCCGACGTGATGCGGCGGCTGAGCGCCGGTGACGACGTGGACGCCGTCGCCGAGGCACCGCCGCTGGCCGCCGAGGAGGGCGAGGCCGACGAGATCGACCAGGTCGGCCGCTCCTTCAACAGCGCCCGCCTGGCCGCCGTCGAGGCCGCCGTCACCCAGGCCACCCTGCGCCGCGGTCTGTTCGCGGTGCTCCTCAACATCGCCCGCCGCAACCAGGCGCTGGTCCACCGCCAGCTCAAGCTCGTCGACACCCTGGAACGGCGTACCGACGACCCGGAGATCCTCGGCCAGCTCTTCGGGATCGACCATCTGACCACCCGGATGCGCCGCCACGCCGAGAGCCTGATCATCCTGTCCGGCGCGGTCCCCGGGCGCCGGTGGCGGCGCCCCGTGCCGGTCGCGGACGTGGTGTCCTCCGCGGTGGGCGAGATCGAGGACTACACCCGGGTCGTCGTCCCGCCGATGCCGGAGATCGGTGTCGCCGCCGACGCCGTGGCCGACGTGGTCCACCTGATCGCCGAACTGCTGGAGAACGCCACGGTGTTCTCCCCGCCGCACACCCAGGTCACCGTGCGGACCGGGCGGGTGTCGGGCGGCTTCGTCGTGGAGATCGACGACCGGGGCCTCGGCCTCGACCCCGACCAGCTCGCCGACGCCCAGCGCACGCTCACCGACCCGGACGCCTTCGACCCGACCCGGCACGACCGGCTCGGCCTCTACGTCGTCGGACGCCTCGCGGCACGCCACGACATCCAGGTCACCCTGCGCGACTCGCCCTACGGCGGCACGACCGCGGTGGTGCTCCTCCCGTCGACGGTCCTGGCCCCGGTGACCCCGCCCGGCCCGGACCCGGCCGCACCCGCGGACGACACGGCGCCCGAGGACACCCGGACACCCCGCCGCGCCGTCCCGGAGACCCGGACCCCGGACCCCGCCCACCCGGCGGACCGCAGTGCCGACGCCCGCGATGTGGCGGAATCAGCGGCCGAGGACGCCCGGACGTCGCGCGGCCCCGTCGCGGGGGCCCGTACCTGGGACACTGGCAGCTCGACGGACCGCAGCGCCGAGGCCCGCGACGTGGCGGAATCAGTGGCCGAGGACGCCCGGACGTCGCGCGGCCCCGTCGCGGGGGCCCGTACCCCGGACACCGGCCGCCCGGCGAACCGCACCGGCGAGGCCGTGGCGGACCCGGCGGACGACCGTGTCCCGGCTCCCCGCGTCGCCGGGTCCGGCCCGGCGGAGCCGGCGGCCGACCACGATCGCGCCCCCGGGCCGCTCCCGGACGGAGTCCGGGCGGACGACCCGGCAGCCGGGCACGACAGGGTCCGCGGGCCCGCGGGAGCGGCGGGGGCCGAGGCGTTCGCGAAGTCGCCCGGGGCGGCGGGGCCGGCGGCACCCGAGGGCGCGGCGGAGTCCCCGGGCTCCGCGGGGTCGGCGGCGCCCCCGGCGTCCGCGCTGCCCCGGCGTGTCCGCCAGGCGTCCCTGGCCGCGCCGCTGCGCGACGAGCCGCCGGCCCGGGACACCGCGCCCGAGCGGGAGGTCGACGCCGAGGAGATGCGGGCCGTCTTCGGCTCCTTCCAGCGAGGTCTGGAACGCGGCCGCCAGGGCCTGCCCACGCGGACAGACGGCGACGAAGGCACGGAGGCCGACCATGCACAGTGACGACCAGACCCCCGAGCCCGTGGCACCCGCCGCCGACACCCCCGGCGCACCCGGCACGGGCCTCGGCTGGCTCCTCGACGACCTCGTCGCCCGGACCGACCATGTCCGCCACGCCGTCCTCCTCACCGCCGACGGCCTGCCCCTGAGCCACTCGGAGGGGATGCCGGGACGGGACATCGAGCACCTGGCCGCCGTCTGCTCCGGCTTCCACAGCCTGGCCCGCTCGGCGGGCGAGCGCTTCGAGGCGGGCGAGGTCCGGCAGACGATGGTGATGCTGGAGGAGGCGTACCTCTTCATCACCCCGGCCGGCGACGGCAGCCGGCTCGCCGTGCTCAGCGACGTGCGCACCGACGTCGGACAGCTCGCCCACGAGACGGCCCTGCTGGTCCGTCGGCTGGGCAGCCATCTGGACGCCGCCGCGCGCACGGCCACCTGACCCGGCTGTGACGGACCACTGGTACGAGGACGAGACCGGGCCGATGGTGCGCCCCTACACCGTCACCCGCGGCCGCACCCGGCCCTCGGGACGGCACACCATCGACCTGATGTCCTGGGTCACCGCCCTGGACGCGGAGCCGTCCGGCCCCGAGGTCGACCACGCCGGCAGCGCCCTGCTCGACCTGGTGCGCCGCGGTGCCCGCCCGGTCGTCGAGCTGGCCGCGGACGCCGACCTGCCGCTCACCGTCGTCCGCGTGCTGCTCGGCGACCTGGCCGAGGCCGGCCTCGTGCGCATCGACGCGCCGCGCCGGGTCCTGCCCCCGGGTCTGAAGGCGGACCCGGGCCTGCTCCAGGAGATCGTCGACCGGCTGCGCGAACTCTGAAATCCGCTGGGCAGCGGCGGCCCGGCTGTCTACCATCGAAGACATGACCTGGCGACATTGATCCTCACCCGCACCCCGACACCCCGCCGCGACCGGAGTCCGGCGGCTCACCGGCACGCTCTACGGCTACGCGTTCCTCGACGAGTTCGTGCTGCTGTACCCGGTGTACGCGCTGCTGTTCGCCGACACCGGCCTGTCCGTCTGGCAGATCTCCTCGCTGTTCGTCCTGTGGTCGGCGACCGGCGTCCTGCTGGAGGTTCCCTCCGGCGCCTGGGCGGACGCCTTCTCCCGCCGCGCCCTGCTGTGGCTCGGCCCGCTGCTGGGCGCCGTCGGCTTCGCGCTGTGGGTGCTCGTCCCCTCGTACGGGGCGTTCGCGGCCGGGTTCGTCCTGTGGGGCGTGCGCGGCGCGCTCGGCTCCGGTGCGCTGGAGGCACTCGTCTACGAGGAGCTGGAGCGGCTCGGCGCCGCCCACCGGTACGCCCGGGTGATGGGCCGCGCCCACGCCGTCGGACAGGCCGCCGCGATGGCCGCCATGGGCCTGGCCGGGCCGCTCTTCGCCGCCCACGGCTACCCGGCGGTCGGTGCCGCCAGCGTGCTGGCCTGTCTGCTGTGCGCCGCGACCGCGACCCGCTTCCCCGAACACCGCGTCCCGGCCGACGGTACCGACGGCACCGAGGGCCCCGGCTGGGCGGCGACCCTGCGCGCCGGGCTCGGCGAGGCCCACCGGGACCGCTCGGTGCGGGGCGCGCTGCTGCTGGTGCCGGCCGTCTCCGCGGTCTGGGGCGCCCTGGACGAGTACACACCGCTGCTGGTCCGTGACACCGGCGTCGCCGACGCGACCGTCCCCTACCTCCTCATGCTGCTCTGGGCCGGGGTCACCGCCGGCAGTCTGCTCGCCGGGCCCGCCGAGCGGCTGGGCCGCACCGGGTTCGCCGTCCTGCTCGCCCTCTCTGCGCTCGCCCTCGCCGCGGGCGCGGCCACCGGCATCCCGGCCGGTATCGCGCTCGTCGCCCTCGCCTTCGGCGGGTTCCAGCTCGCGACCGTCCTGGCCGACGTCCGGCTCCAGCACCGCATCGAGGACGGCGCCCGCGCCACCCTCACCTCGGTGGCGAGCCTGGGCACCGAGGCCGTCACCATCGGCGTGTACGCCGCCTACGCGGCCCTCGCCGGCCTCGGCGGCCATGCCGCGGCCTTCGCGCTGTGCGCGGTTCCGTACCTGGGCACAGCCGTGGTGACGGCCTCGGCGAGGAGAAAGTGACGGCCCCCACAGAACCCCGCGATCAGGGCGCGCAACGAATCGCCGCCGGGCGCCCCGGGCACGCAACGTTCCGCTCACCGGCGCGCAACGGCTCCTTCTTGTCCGGCTCACGCCGCCGCCGTACCTTCGAAACAACCCCCCGAATCCCCGTCCCGGTGAGGATCCCGCATGCGCACCGCCCTGCTCCAGAGCTCCGGCCGCCCCGGCTCCGTCGTCGAGAACCTCAAGGTCCTCGACGAGGCCGCGGGCCGGGCCGCCGCCGCGGGCGCCGCGCTGCTCGTCACACCGGAGATGTTCCTCACCGGCTACGCGATCGGCGACGGCATCGGCCGCCTCGCCGAGCCCGCCGACGGCGACTCCGCCGACGCGGTCGCCGAGCTGGCCGCCCGGCACGGCCTGGCGATCGCCTACGGCTACCCGGAGCGCGCCGGTGACGTCGTGCACAACTCCGTCCAGCTCGTCTCCGACGGCGGCGACCGGCTCGCGAACTACCGCAAGACCCACCTCTTCGGCTGCTTCGAGCGCGACCACTTCACCCCGGGCACCGAGCCGGTCGTCCAGGCCACCCTCGGCGGCCTCACCGTCGGCCTGCTGATCTGCTACGACGTCGAGTTCCCGGAGAACGTCCGCGGCCACGCCCTGGCCGGCACCGACCTCCTGCTCGTGCCGACCGCGCAGATGCACCCGTACCAGTTCGTCGCCGAGTCGATGATCCCGGTGCGCGCCTTCGAGAACCAGATGTACGTGGCGTACGTCAACCGGGTCGGCCCGGAGGGCGAGTTCGAGTTCGTCGGGCTCTCCACGCTGGCCGGTCCCGACGGGATCGCCCGGACCCGCGCCGGACGCGGCGAGGACCTGGTGTTCGCCGACGCCGACCCCGAGGCCCTGGCCGCCTCCCGCGCGGCCAACCCGTATCTGCTCGACCGCCGCCCCGGCCTCTACGGGTCCCTGGTCTGACCCCCGCCCGCCCCGCCCCCACCCCCCGCTCATCTTTGCCGCAAGGAGTCCGTACCCCATGACGTCCATGGTGCCCAACGCCGTCGAGCACACCGACGAGCAGCAGCCGCCGATCACCATGTTCGGCCCGGACTTCCCGTACGCCTACGACGACTTCCTCGCCCATCCGGCGGGGCTCGGCCAGGTCCCGGCGACCGAGCACGGCACCGAGGTCGCCGTCATCGGCGGCGGACTCTCCGGTGTCATCGCCGCCTACGAACTGATGAAGATGGGCCTCAAGCCCGTCGTCTACGAGGCCGACAAGATCGGCGGACGGCTGCGCACGGTGGGCTTCGAGGGCTGCGACCCCTCGCTCACCGCCGAGATGGGCGCGATGCGCTTCCCGCCGTCCTCCACGGCGCTCCAGCACTACATCGACCTGGTGGGTCTCGAGACCAGCCCGTTCCCCAACCCGCTCGCCGAGACCACCCCGTCGACGGTGGTCGACCTCAAGGGCGAGTCGCACTACGCCGAGACGGTCGAGGACCTTCCGCAGGTCTACCGTGACGTCGCCGCGGCCTGGAACAAGTGCCTGGAGGACGGCGCCGACTTCTCCGACATGAACCAGGCCATGCGCGAGCGGGACGTGCCCCGGATCCGCGAGATCTGGGCGAAGCTGGTCGAGAAGCTCGACAACCAGACCTTCTACGGCTTCCTCTGCGACTCCGAGGCGTTCCAGTCCTTCCGGCACCGCGAGATCTTCGGCCAGGTCGGCTTCGGCACCGGCGGCTGGGACACCGACTTCCCCAACTCCATCCTGGAGATCCTGCGGGTCGTCTACACCGAGGCCGACGACCACCACCGCGGGATCGTCGGCGGCTCCCAGCAGTTGCCGGTGCGGCTGTGGGAGCGGGCGCCGCAGAAGATCGTCCACTGGGCGCAGGGCACCTCCCTGGCGAGCCTGCACACGGACGGCGCGCCCCGCCCGGCCGTGACCCGGCTGCACCGCACCGCCGGCAACGCGATCACCGTGACGGACGCCGACGGCGACATCCGCACCTACAGGGCGGCGATCTTCACCGCCCAGTCCTGGATGCTGCTGTCGAAGATCGCCTGCGACGACTCGCTCTTCCCGATCGACCACTGGACGGCGATCGAGCGCACCCACTACATGGAGTCCAGCAAGCTCTTCGTGCCCGTCGACCGGCCGTTCTGGCTCGACAAGGACGAGGAGACCGGCCGGGACGTCATGTCGATGACGCTCACCGACCGTATGACGCGCGGGACTTACCTGCTGGACGACGGCCCCGACAAGCCGGCCGTGATCTGTCTGTCGTACACCTGGTGCGACGACAGCCTCAAGTGGCTGCCGCTGTCCGCGAACGAGCGGATGGAGGTCATGCTGAAGTCGCTCGGCGAGATCTATCCCAAGGTCGACATCCGCAAGCACATCATCGGCAACCCGGTGACGGTGTCCTGGGAGAACGAGCCTTATTTCATGGGCGCGTTCAAGGCCAACCTGCCCGGCCACTACCGCTACCAGCGGCGTCTGTTCACGCACTTCATGCAGGACCGGCTGCCCGAGGACAAGCGGGGCATCTTCCTGGCCGGCGACGACATCTCCTGGACGGCCGGCTGGGCCGAGGGTGCCGTGCAGACCGCGCTGAACGCCGTCTGGGGCGTCATGCACCACTTCGGCGGCACGACCGACGCCACCAACCCGGGCCCCGGTGACGTGTACGACGAGATCGCGCCCGTCGAACTCCCCGAGGACTGACCGGGGTTCAGCGGGTCGACCTCACAGGGGCGTGAGCAGCATGCGCCCCGCGAAGCCGACCGCCGTGTCCAGGCGGTCGGTGAACTCCCGGGCCACGTCCGGGAGTCCGCGCAGCGCCCAGAGCGCCCGGGCCGCCGTCCAGGTGGCGTCCCGGGCCCGCTCCAGGCTCCAGGCGCCGAGCAGATGGGTCAGCGGGTCGGCGATCTGGAGGAGATCGGGGCCCGGCATCAACTCCTCGCGGATGCGCTCCTCCAGCGCGACGAGGACATCGCCCACCCGCTCGTAGTCGTCCTCCAGATCACCCGGTTCGCAGCCGAGGCTACGACAGGCGTCCACGACGGCCAGCGCCAGATCGTGCCCGATGTGCGCGTTGATGCCCGCCAGCGCGAACTGAAGCGGCCGTACCCCGGGATGGCGGCGCATCTGGACGAGCGGACGCCAGCAGGCGGGCGGACGCCCGTCCCCCAGGGCCGCGTCGACGGCCGCGAGGTAGCGCTCCGCGAACCGCACGTCCAGGGTGGCCGTGGCCCGCGCGTCCCCGAACCGGCCGGTGTCGATCCGCCGGTCCACCTCCAGGGTCACGGCGAGATAGACGCGGTTGAAGACGGCGATCCCGTCGTGCGGCGGCAGTTCCGCGTCCAGGACGCGCATCCGGGCGAGGACGTCGTCGACCGCCGTGTCCACAGGCGTCTCGACGGAAGTGGTGAACTGTTCCGATCGCGGCATGGGGGAAGGGTGACAGCCCTAGGCTGGCCCGCGCGTCGGCGGGCCGGAGGCTTCCCCGGAACGGGGGAACGAGTCCGTCGCGCGGGAGGGGAACGGCACGGTGCGAGGCTCAGTTGTGCGACGGGCGGGCCGCCGCGGGGCGATGGTGGTGGCCGCCTCGGCGGTGGTGGCGGTGGCCTCCGCGGCGGGGACGATGACCGCGCTCGGCGAGGACGGGGCGGACGACCGGCGGGCGGCGCGGCACGACGCCCCGCGGACCGATCCGTCGGCGGCGGGGTCGGCCGGGTCGCCGCTCCCGTCCCCGTCCGTCTCCTCGGCGACACCGAGCGGGTCGCCGTCACCGAGCGCCTCGCCCAGCCCCTCGGCGACCCGGAAGCCGCGGGCGGCGGCCGCCCCCGCCCGGCTCTACCACCATCCCGAGTCCCAGGTCCTCGACTGGGTCCGCGACCACCCGGACGACCCGCGCCGCGCGGTCGTCGAGTCGCGGATCGCGAGCCGTCCCGCGGCGGTGTGGTTCGCCGACTACGCGCCCGAGACCCTGACGTCACGGGTGCGGGCGGTCACCTCGGGCGCCGCCGCCCAGGGCCGGGTGCCGGTCCTGGTGGCGTACGCGATCCCGGACCGGGACTGCGGCGGTGCCTCCGAGGGCGGGGCGCCCGATCTCGACGCCTACGCCGGCTGGATCGACCGGTTCGCGGCGGGCCTCGGCTCGCGCGAGACCATAGTGATCCTGGAGCCCGACTCGATCGCCCAGACCGGCTGCCTCTCGGCGGACCGCAGGGACGCCCGGCTCGCCGCGCTGGCCCGTGCGGGACGGGTCCTGCGCGCTGCCAACCCGAAGGCGCGCGTCTACTACGACGCCGGGCACTCCCACTGGAACAGCCCCGCCCATCAGGCGGCGCTGCTCCGGCAGGCCGGCGCGGCCTCCTCGGCGGGCGTCTTCAGCAACGTCTCCAACTTCCGCCGCACCGCCGACGAGATCGTCTACGACCGTCAGGTCCTCGATCTGCTCGGCGGGCCGCCCGGACTCGGGGCGGTCGTCGACACCAGCCGCAACGGCAACGGCGCGCCCGCCGACGGCGAGTGGTGCGACCCGGACGGCCGCACGATCGGCCGCGCCCCCACCCTCGACACCGGCGAGCCCCGCATCGACGGCTATCTGTGGGTGAAGCTGCCGGGGGAGTCCGACGGCTGCAAGGGCGCGGCGGGCGAGTTCAGCCCGGCGTACGCCTACGAGCTGGCGTCGTCGTCGTAGGAGCTGGTGCCCTCGTCCAGCAGGGGCCGCTGGGTCTTGAGGTGGGCGGGGGCGAAGGCGCGCAGGGCGTGGTAGCCGATGATCACGACCAGGGTGCCCAGGGCGATACCGCTGAGCGAGAAGGTGTCCGTGAACTCCATGGTCACGTTCCCGACACCGATGATGATGCCGGCGGCGGCCGGCACCAGGTTCAGCGGGTTGCGCAGGTCGACGCCGGCGTTCAGCCAGATCTGGGCGCCGAGCAGGCCGATCATGCCGTAGAGGATGACGGTGATGCCGCCGAGGACCCCGCCGGGGATCGCGGCGACGACCGCGCCGAACTTGGGGCACAGGCCGAAGAGCAGCGCGAAGCAGGCGGCGGCCCAGTAGGCGGCCGTGGAGTAGACGCGGGTCGCGGCCATCACACCGATGTTCTCGGAGTAGGTGGTGTTGGGCGGGCCGCCGACCGCGGTGGAGAGCATGGAGCCGACGCCGTCGGCGGAGATCGCGGTGCCCAGCTTGTCGTCCAGCGGGTCGCCGGTCATCTCGCCGACCGCCTTGACATGGCCCGCGTTCTCGGCGACCAGCGCGATCACCACGGGCAGCGCGACGAGGATCGCCGACCACTCGAAGGACGGGCCGTGGAAGTGCGGCAGCCCGATCCAGTCGGCCTGTCCCACGCCGGACAGGTCCAGCCGCCAGTGGTCGGTGACCTTGCCGCTCGCGTCGGCGGAGTGGATCCGGCCGAAGATCCGGTCGAACGCCCAGGAGACCGCGTATCCGAAGACCAGGCCCAGGAAGATCGCGATCCGCGACCAGAAACCGCGCAGACAGACGACGGCCAGCGCGGTGAACGCCATCACCAGCAGGGCCGTCCACTGGTCCTGCGGCCAGTAGGTGGAGGCGGTGACCGGGGCGAGGTTGAAGCCGATCAGCATGACGACCGCGCCGGTCACGATCGGCGGCATCGCCGCGTGGATGATCCGCGCCCCGAAGCGCTGGACGGCCAGCCCGACCGCGAACAGCGCCACACCGACCACGAACACCGCGCCGGTGACGGTGGCGCTGGTGCCGCCCTGGGCCCGGATCACCGCGGCCACGCCCACGAACGACAGGGAGCACCCGAGGTAGCTGGGCACCCGGCCGCGGGTGGCCAGCAGGAAGATCGCGGTCGCGACGCCCGACATCATGATCGCCAGGTTCGGGTCGAGACCCATCAGGACCGGCGCGACGAAGGACGCTCCGAACATCGCCACCACGTGCTGGGCGCCGAGCCCGACCGTGCGGGGCCAGGAGAGCCGCTCGTCGGGGCGGACCACCGCCCCGGGCGCCGGGGTGCGTCCGTCGCCGTGCAGTGTCCAGCGGACGCCAAGATCCATGGTGCGGTTCGCTTTCGCTCGTGCGGATGTGCCGGACCATTCTCGGGGCAATCCGGAGGGTGAGCGACCGCTTAGGCGCCGGTTAGGATGAGGATCGTTGACTCGTACACGCACAGGAGCCCCGCCGTGACCGCCGAAGCCCCGACCGCCCCCGCCCTCTCCCAGGGCCGGCTGATCCCCGTCACCGTCCACTTCGACGACCTGGACGCGCTCGGACTCCTGCACAACGCCCGCTACCCCGTGATGGTCGAGCGCGCCTGGACCGAGCTGTGGCAGGAGCACGGGGTGCGCTTCGAGGGCGACTGGGCGACCGCCGGCGACGCCTGCAACGCGGTGAAGGAACTGCGCGTCAGCTACGAGGCCCCGGTCACCCGCACCGGCACCTACGCCGTCCACCTCTGGCTGGAGCGGCTCGGCACCACCGGCCTCACCTACGGCTTCCGGTTCTGCTCCCCGGACGGCTCCCTCACCTACGCGCGGGGCACCCGGGTCCTGGTCCGCCTTGACCCGGCCACCCTGCGCCCCGCGCCGTGGAGCGAGACCCTCAGGAGCGCGGGCCGGGCACTGCTGCGGCCGGCGGACTGACTTCCGCGCCCCGGGCGCCCTTGCGCTCGCCGCCGCGCAGCACCCCGGCGAACACCACCAGACCGCAGGACAGCGCCGTGACCACCATGAACGACACCATCAGACTGGTGAGCTGAGCCACCCCGCCGATCAGGCTCGGCGCGATCAGCCCCGAGGTGTAGGTGATCGTCGCCACGCCCGCGATCGCCTGGCTGGGGTTCGGCCCGCTGTGCCCGGCCGCGGCGAAGCACAGCGGTACGACGACGGCGATCCCCAGCCCCATCAGCCCGAACCCGGCCATCGCGAGGGCCGGCTGCCCGGCCACGACGACCAGTACTCCGCCGGCCGCGGCGAGCACCCCGCCCGCCCGGACCGTGCGCACCGCGCCGAACCGGTTCACCACCGCGTCCCCGACCAGCCGGGCCACCGCCATGGTGAGCATGAACCCGGTCGTGCAGGCCGCCGCGAGACCGGCCGAGGAGCCGATGTGGTCCTCCAGATACACCGCGGACCAGTCCAGGCTGGCGCCTTCCGCGAAGACCGCGCAGAACCCGACCGCGCCGATCAGCAGCGCCGAGCGCGGCGGCAGCGCGAACCGCGGCGGCGGCTCCTCGTCCTCCGTGGGCCGCAGATCCAGCACCCAGCCGCAGGCCAGCAGGCCCAGCGCGGTGAGCACGGCCGCCGCCAGCGCGTGGTGCACGCGCGCGTCCGAGCCCAGATGGGCGGCGAGCGTGCCGCCCGCCGAGCCGATCAGGGCGCCCGCGCTCCACATGCCGTGCAGCCCCGACATGATCGACCTGCCGAGCCGCTGCTCGACCTCGACACCGAGGGCGTTCATCGCCACGTCCGCCATCCCGGCGGAGGCGCCGTACACGAACATCGCCAGGCACAGGGTGAGCATGTTCGGCGCCAGGGCCGGCAGGACCAGGGACAGGGTCCACAGGGTCAGCAGGGCGCGCAGCGCGGTCCGGCTGCCGAGCTGATGGGTGATCCGCCCGGCCAGCGGCATCGAGCAGGAGGCCCCGAACGCGGTGAAGGCCAGGGCGAGTCCGAGCTGCCCGGCGCCCACCCCGGCGTGGTCCTGGATCCACGGCACCCGGGTGGCGAACGAACCGGTCACCGCGCCGTGCACGGCGAAGACGGCCGCCACGGCGTACCGGGCGCGCCGTACCTCCGTCGGTGCCTGGACCACTGTGCTCATTCTCCCGCCCCTTCCGGACTTCCGTGCCCCCGCCGGGCTCCGCCGCCGTAAACTATCAGGAACCCTGCCTGATAAATAGAGGCCGGTGCGGAGGGCGCCTCCGGCCGCCCGTGGGAGGATCCCGGCATGCGCGCATCACCGAGCACCGCACGGGCCATCAACGACCGGCTCGCCCTGCGGCTGCTCCAGGACGAAGGCCCGCTGACGGCCGCGCAGTTGAAACTGCTCACCGGACTCTCCCGGCCGACCGTCTCCGACCTCGTCGAACGCCTCGCCGCCTCCGGTCTGATCGAGGTCGTCGGCGAGACCGGCGCCCAGCGGCGCGGCCCGAACGCCCGGCTCTACGGCATCGCCGCCGGCCGCGCCCAGCTCGCCGCGCTGGACGTGCGCACCGAGAGCGTCGCCGTCCTCGTCTCCGACCTGGTCGGCCGGGTCCTCGCCGAGGCGTCCGTGCCGATCGGCGGCGACACCGGCACCGGACCCGCCGTCGAGCAGGCGGTCACCCTGGTCGAACGGGCGGCGAAGGAGGCCGGCGCCGACCGGCTGCACACCGTCGGCATCGGCGTGCCGGGCCTGATCGACCCGGCGAGCGGCGAACTGCGCACCTCCTCGGGGCTGCCCGCCTGGCACCGGCGCCTGATCGCCGAACTCCAGGAACGCCTCCCCAAGGCCCGGGTGAGCGTCGAGAACGAGACCAACCTCGCCGCGCTGGCCGAGCGGGGCGAGGGCGCCGCCCGGGACCACGACACCTTCGTGCTGCTCTGGCTGGGCCACGGCACCGGCGCCGCCGTCGTCCTCGACGGCAGGCTGCGCCGCGGCGCCTCCGGGGGCACCGGCGAGATCGGCTTCCTGCCGGTGCCGGGCACCTCGGGACTGCCCTCGGCGACGGACTGCGAGGGCGGCTTCCACTCCCTGGCCGGGGCGGCGGCGATCATCGGGCTTGCGGGGGAGTACGGCATCGACGCGGGGACGGGAGCGGGCGCGGAGACGGACGGTGCCGCCGCCGGGGCGGCGGTCGTCGGGGCGGCGCTGCGCGCGGTGTCGGACGCCGGGGCCTCGACGGCTTCCTCCGCCGCGGCCGAGGGTTTTCTCGACGCGCTGGCCGAACGGCTCGCGCTGGGCGCCGCCTCCGTCGTCGCCGTCCTGGACCCCGGGTGCGTGGTCCTGGGCGGTGAGGTCGGCCAGGCGGGCGGCCCCGAGCTGGCCGGGCGGGTGGCCCGCAGGCTGCGGACCATGACCCCGCTGCCCACCGAGGTGCGGCCCAGCGTCCTGGGCGGCGGCGCGGTACTGCGCGGCGCGCTGCTCACCGCGCGCGAGGCGGCCCAGGAGACGCTGTTCACGACACCGCTTCAGACATGACGATCCGTCAAGATCGCTGATGGACAAGCCAGTTGTTTCACCGCCGACTGCGCGCCGCCAGGTACTCCTCGAAGGTCCCCTTGCCCACCGCGTGCTCCGGCGCCAAGTGACCGCCCGCGCGGAACTGACGGTAGGCCGCGCCCCACAGCCGCACGTTGACCACCGGACGGCTCCGCTTGCCGCTGGCCTTGAGGTACTCGCGGGCCAGCGACTCCAGGGTGCGCACCTCGGGACCGCCCAGGTCCGCCACCCGCCCCGCCGGATCGCCCACCGCCAGCTCCGCGAGCCGCCGGGCGACCTCGGCGACCTCCACCGGCTGGTCGCTCACCCCGGCGGGCAGCAGCAGCACTGGCACCTTCGCCAGCGCCTCGAACAACTGGAGCAGCAGATCGTGGAACTGGGTCGCGCGCAGCACCGTCCAGCCAAGACCCGAGGACTCCACCAGCTCCTCCACGGCGAGCTTGCTCCGGTAGTAGCCGAACGGCACCCGGTCCACGCCGACGATCGAGATGTAGACCAGATGGGCGACGCCCGCGTTCCGGGCCGCCTCGATCAGCAGCTCGGCCGCGCGCACGTCGTCGCTGCGCGGGCTGGACGCGCAGTGCACGACCGTGTCCACGCCCGCCACGGCCGCGTCCAGCCCGGGTCCGCCCTTCGTCAGATCCACCGCGTACGGCTCGGAGTGCCGGCTCAGCACCCGCACGTCGTGCCCGTCCGCGCGCAGCAGCTCGGTCACCAGCCGGCCGAGGGTTCCGGTACCGCCGGTCACCAGGATCGTGCTCATGCTCTTCAGCCCCTCGGAAGACACCGGGCGCTCCCGGCCGGAGCGCCTCTCCACAGCGGAGACCGGACAGCCCCGCGCGATGTGACAGCCCTCAGGCCGTCCGCGGGGGTGAGCGGCCTCACACCGGTCCGAGCTGACGCCGTACGAAGTCCAGCTTGTCGGGGTTGACCACGGCCCGCACGCCCGTGATGCCGTCCGCGCCGCATTCGAAGGAGAAGGTGGTGACCAGCGTGCCGTCGCCGTCCAGGGCCAGCAGCGCGGGGGCGCCGTTCAGCTCGGCGGGTTCCAGCGTCGTATCCGGAGCGACGGCCTTGAGCACGCCGGCCAGGAAGCGCAGCACCTTCGCGCGTCCCTCGATCGGCCGCAGCGCCGCCTTGGCCTTGCCGCCGCCGTCGCTCCACCAGGTGACGTCCTCGGCGAGGATCCGTTCGAGGCCGGCCAGATCGCCGTTCCTCGCGGCCGACAGGAACGAGTCGACCAGCTCCTCCTGGCGCTCGGGCGCCGCCTCGAACCGCCCCTCCGGCGCGGTCAGCCGCTGCTCCGCCCGCCGGTAGAGCTGACGGCAGTTGGCCTCGCTCAGGCCCAGCGTGTCGGCGATCTCCCGGTGCCCGTAGGCGAACGCCTCGCGCAGGACGTACACCGCGCGTTCCGTCGGGGTGAGCCGCTCCAGCAGGACCAGCATGGCGAGGGAGACCGCGTCGCGCTGTTCGGCCGACTCCAGCGGGCCGAGGGTGCCGTCGGAGGTGACGACGGGCTCGGGCAGCCAGTCCCCGACATAGCTCTCGCGCCGCGCGCGGGCCGAGGTCAGCCGGGTCAGACACAGCCGGGTGACGGTGGTGGCGAGCCAGGCGGCCGGGTGCTCGATCACGTCCCGGTCGGCGCCGCTGAACCGCAGATAGGCGTCCTGGACCATGTCCTCGGCCTCATGGGCCGAGCCCAGCATCCGGTAGGCCAGACCGAACAGCCTGGGCCGGTGCGTCTCGAACTCGTCGGCGATCGCGGTCGTCATGTACACACCCTGCCAGAGGGCGGGGCGGGGGACCGGGCCGGTGCCGCGTTGAAGGGCCCGGCGGCGGGCAAGGGCCGTCGTCACCGCCGCCGGGACCGCACGCGACGACCCTAAGAGGACTAGACCACTGAGTCAATAGGTATGGACCAATCCCAAGCGGGCCGAAAGGGAGGGGAGTTGGACCCCTCGGACCCGTGCGAGAAGTCCAGCGACATGGCTTGTGAGCCACCCCACACCGTTCACCCGGATAGACCTCTATCGGCCGTGGCACACTGGCCCTGTACCTAAAGCAGCGCACTCCGGGGTCGGTGAAAGTCCGAACCGGCGGTTACAGTCCGCGACCCGGTCACGTCCAGTGACCGGTTGACCAGGTGAAATTCCTGGACCGACGGTTAAAGTCCGGATGGGAGGCAGTGCGCGGCGGGCGAGCATCCGTGCGCGCCGCCGTCTGTGTACTCGTCCATGGACGAGTCCGTCCGGCGTCGCCCCGGTAGCCCTCGTCCGTCTTTCTGTCGTCCTCGACAGTGCCCCGGAGTCCGTGCCCGAATGAGGCAGGAGGACCCGGGAAGTGTTCACCGGAATCGTCGAAGAGCTGGGTGAGGTCACCGCCGTCGAGAATCTCGGCGACGCCTCCCGCTTCCGGCTGCGCGGCCCCGTCGTGACCGACGGCGCGAAGCACGGCGACTCCATCGCCGTGAACGGCGTCTGTCTCACCGTCGTCGAGCACGAGGGTGACGAGTTCACCGCCGACGTCATGGCCGAGACCCTCGACCGCTCCAGCCTCGGCGCCCTCGGCGTCGGCTCCCGCGTCAACCTCGAACGCCCCACGGCCGTCGGCGACCGCCTCGGCGGACACATCGTCCAGGGCCATGTCGACGGCACCGGCGAGATCCTGGCCCGCACCCCCTCCGAGAACTGGGAGATCGTCAAGATCTCCCTCCCCGCCGGCCTCGCCCGGTACGTCGTGGAGAAGGGCTCCATCACCGTCGACGGCATCAGCCTCACCGTCGTCGAGGCCGGCGCCGCCCACTTCACCGTCAGCCTCATCCCCACCACCCTCGCCCTGACCACGCTCGGCCTCAAGCAGCCCGGCGACCCGGTCAACCTCGAGGTGGACATCGTCGCCAAGTACGTCGAGCGGCTGCTCGCCACCACCACCGGGGGAGCGGAGCGGTGAACTCCCTCAACTCCGAGGCGTTCACCGTCCTCGGCCAGCACATCCTCTGGTCGGACATGACCGGCAACATCCTCGGTCTGACCGCCCTCGCCCTCGGCTGGCGGCGCTCCCTGTGGAGCTGGCCCGTCCAGTTCCTCTCCGGCCTGATCCTCTTCGGCGCCTTCTACGGCCATCTCACCGGCAGCGCCGGCAAGCAGGCCGTCGTCATGGCCGTCGCCCTGTACGGCTGGTGGCAGTGGAAGCGCCACACCGACGGCACCGCCGACCGCCACATCACCCCGCGCTTCGCCACCGGGCGCGAACGCGCGGCGATGCTCGGCGCCGCCGCCCTCGGCACCGTCGCCGTGGCCCTGCTCTTCACGGCCTACCCCAGCCTGTCCTGGGACCCCTGGCCGGACGCCTACATCTTCGTCGGCACCGTCGTCGCCATGTACGCCCAGGCGCGCGGCATGGTCGAGTTCTGGTTCGCCTGGCTCCTCGTCGACCTGGTCGGCGTCCCCCTCAACTTCGCCAACGGCTACGCCTTCTCCGGCTTCGTCTACGTCATCTACGGCGCGCTCGTCCTGTGGGGCATGCGCGACTGGTGGCTGCGCTCCCGCCGGGGCGCGCGGCCCGCTCTGGAAGGAGCGCCCGCATGAGCACGGCACCGATCCTGTACAGCACCGACGGCCCCGAGGACCTCGCCCTCGACCCGGTCGAGCAGGCCATCGCCGACATCGCCGCCGGCCGCCCGGTCGTCGTGGTCGACGACGAGGACCGGGAGAACGAGGGCGACCTCGTCATCGCCGCCGAGAAGGCCACCCCCGAGATCGTCG
>NZ_JAANNX010000115.1:0-8468 GCF_013363615.1 Streptomyces sp. CAI-85
ACGCGTAGTTGTCGAGGATGTCCAGGATGCCCGCGACGGGGATCAGGACGTCGTCGTCGGCGAGCTGCGGCTCGGCGGTGCCGATCTCGTCGCGCCCGCGACGGCCGCGGCGGTCGCGGTAACGGCCCCGGCGGCCACGGCGGCCGCCGTCGAAGTCGTCGTCGTCCTGCGGGCCGGAGTTGCGGTCCTGACGGCTCTGCTGCTGGGTCTGCTGACCGCGCTGCTGGCCGCCGCCCTGCTGCTCGTCGCCCTTGCCACGGCGGTCGCCGCGGTCGCCACCGCGGTCACGGTCGCCGCCGCGCTCACGGTCGCGGCCGCGCTCACGGCGGTCCCGGCGGCGGCCGTCGGCCTCGCCGTCGGCGGTCTTGGCGTCGCCCTGCGGCTGCGCGGGCGCCTCGGTCCTGGTCTCGGCCTTGGCCTCGGCGACGACCGTCTCGGGGCTGCCCGCCTCGGCGGTGGCGCGGCGACGGCGGCGCTCGGCGGGGGCGTCGGCGCGCTCGGTGTCACCGGCGCGGGCGCCGCCGGCCGGCTGGCCGGGGATCTCGATCTGCTGCTGGGCCACGGCCTTCTCGGCGGGGGCCTCGGCGGCCTTGGGGGCGTCCGCCTTCTTCTCGGCGGACTCGTCACCGGTGCGCGCCTTGGAGGTGGCGCGGCGCTTGGGCTTGGTCTCGGCGGCCGGAGCGTCGGCCTTCGCCGGCGCGGCGCCGCCGCCGGCCTGCGCCTCCTTGATGACCTCGATCAGTTGGCTCTTGCGCATCCGCGCGGTGCCCTTGATACCGAGGCCGGAAGCTACCTGCTGAAGCTCCGCCAGCACCATGCCCTCGAGGCCGGTACCGCGGCGCCGCCGGGAGCCGGCACCGCCGGCAGGCGCGGAGGCGTCCGTGGCGGGCGCGGCAGCGGTCTCCTCGACACGTGCGCCCATCAGATCGGTGGTGTCGCTCACGAAGGGTCCTTCCCTGGAGCGGACGTCGGCCTGTCTGGCTCGGCGACCGGTTGTGCTGTCCGACTTCGGTCCTTGCTGAGGCGAAGCCGGGGCGGTGGTCCGCTCAAAGCGGCGGAGGAAAATTTGCTGGTGATGGTGCTTCCCCGACGATCCGTGGCATCGAGTGTCACGAGGCGTGGTAGCACCGATTCCGGAGCGTGCCCGGCAGACCGCTCAGCGTCGGTGTACGGCGTACTGCCCAGATACGACATACGGAACGCAGTGCGGCTTGGGGAGCTCCCGGAAGAATGTCTGTCCCGGACGGGGACACGAAGCACCTCGCCATGGTGGGGTCGGGTGCAGACTTGAGGTTAACACTACCGGATCCAACAAACATTCCCCCTCTCGAAATCCGGCAACCGTGCACTAAATGTCGCCGGAACGCGTGTCACCCACCGGCGCGAGCGGCAGCACGCTCGCCCCCTCGAGGTCCAGGGCCAGCCGGTTCGCCGCCCAGTCCGTGCCCGCCAGGGCCTCGACCTTGTCGGCCGTGGCGGCGTCGGCGAGCGCCATCACGGTGGGCCCGGCACCGGAGATGACCGCGGGGATCCCGTCGCCGCGCAGCCGCTCCACCAGGGCGGCGCTCTCCGGCATGGCGGGGGCGCGGTACTCCTGGTGCAGCCGGTCCTCGGTGGCGGGCAGCAGCAGTTCGGGACGGTTGGTCAGCGCCTCGACGAGCAGGGCGGCACGGCCCGCGTTGGCGGCGGCGTCGACGTGCGGCACGGAGCGCGGGAGCAGTCCGCGCGCCGTCTCGGTCAGGACCGGCTTACCGGGGACGAAAACCACCGGAACGATGGAATCGTCGGGCTCCATCCTGATCGCGCGCGCGGCGCCCGACTCCATCCAGGACAAGGTGAATCCGCCGAGCAGACAGGCCGCGACGTTGTCCGGG
The DNA here is from genome assembly GCF_013363615.1 of Streptomyces sp. CAI-85. NCBI lineage: Bacteria > Bacillati > Actinomycetota > Actinomycetes > Kitasatosporales > Streptomycetaceae > Streptomyces > Streptomyces sp. CAI-85. Next base: position 1,875 of record NZ_JAANNX010000115.1, read on the forward strand.
TGGCCCTCGATCTCGGTGGCCAGCTCCAGCAGCGCGGTGTCGTCGAGCCTGCTCTCGCCGCCTATGGTCACCGCGCGCGCGGCGACGATGCCGGCGCAGATCGCGGCGGAGGAGGAACCGAGGCCCCGGCCGTGCGGGATGCGGTTGGCGCAGACGATCTCGAGGCCGCGCGGCTGGCCGCCCAGGACGTCGAAGGCGGTGCGCAGGGAGCGGACGAGGAGGTGCTTCTCGTCGCGCGGCAGCGTCTCGCTGCCCTCACCCGCGATGTCGATGTGCAGCCCGGAGTCGGCCACCCGGACGACGACGTCGTCGTAGAGCCCCAGCGCGAGGCCGAAGGCGTCGAAGCCCGGGCCGAGGTTGGCGCTGGTGGCGGGGACGCGCACCCGTACGGCGGCGGCGCGGAAGGCGGGACCGGCCATCTCGCGATGACTCTCCTTGAGCTGCGGGACTGTCGCTGAGCTGCGTGACTGTCGGGATGTCGTGACGGTCGAGGTCGTGACGGTCGGGGGTGTGTCGAGACTGTCGTAGGACAGGCGAGGGGGTGGGTGAGGGCCCTGGCGCCGACGGGACGGCCGGCGCGGCCGACGCACGGCACTGCGGCATATGCGGCGGGCGGGTTCGGTACAGCCTATCGAAGGAAGGTTCCGCGGCGACATAGGGCGCACAGGAGGCGCACGATGCGTGTCGCAAGCCCCCTGTGCACCCCCGGCGGGGGAATCCCCCGCCGGGTCGCTCATGGGTCGTGCACAGCTCACACACGGTCGTGCGCGGGTCGTCCGGGGTCGCGCGGACGACCTATGCCAGGCCGAGGCGCTGGGCCGCCGTCGCCGCGTCGACCGGGACGGTGACCGGCTGCGGGGCGCCGGCGACGGCCCAGTCCGGGTCCTTGAGGCCGTTGCCGGTGACCGTGCAGACGATCGTCTGGCCCGGGTCGACCTTGCCCTGCTCGGCGGCCTTCAGCAGACCGGCCACCGACGCGGCGGACGCGGGCTCCACGAAGACGCCCTCCTGCGCGGCCAACAGCCGGTAGGCGCGCAGGATCTCACGGTCCGTCACCTCGTCGATGAACCCGCCGGACTCCTCCCGCGCGGCCAGCGCGTGCGCCCAGGACGCCGGGTTGCCGATCCGGATGGCGGTGGCGATCGTCGACGGGTCCTTGACGACCTCGCCGCGCACGATCGGGGCGCTGCCGGACGCCTGGAAGCCCCACATACGGGGCTTGCGCGCGGCGACACCGTCGGCCGCGTACTCCGTGTAGCCCTTCCAGTACGCGGTGATGTTGCCCGCGTTGCCGACCGGCAGGACATGGACGTCCGGGGCGTCGCCCAGCATGTCCACGATCTCGAACGCGGCCGTCTTCTGGCCCTCGATGCGCACCGGGTTGACCGAATTGACCAGCGCCACCGGGTAGTTGTCGCTCAGCTCACGGGCGAGGGTGAGGCAGTCGTCGAAATTGCCGTCCACCTGGAGGATCTTGGCGCCGTGGATCAGGGCCTGGCCCATCTTGCCGAGCGCGATCTTCCCGCGCGGCACCAGTACGGCGGAGACCATCCCGGCCCGCACCGCGTACGCGGCGGCGGAGGCGGAGGTGTTGCCGGTGGAGGCGCAGATGACGGCCTGCGCGCCCTCCTCCTTGGCCCGGGTGATGGCCATGGTCATACCGCGGTCCTTGAAGGACCCGGTCGGGTTGGCGCCCTCCACCTTCAGGTGGACCTCGCAGCCCGTGCGCTCGGAGAGCACCTGCGCGGGCACGAGAGGCGTGCCGCCCTCGCGGAGCGTCACGACGGGCGTGCTGGCGGATACCGGCAGCCGGTCCCGGTACTCCTCGATGATTCCGCGCCACTGGTGGGTCATTGCTGGTTACTCTCCTTCAACCCGCATGATGCTGGCGACACCCCGCACGGTGTCGAGCTTGCGCAGCGCCTCGACGGTCCCGGTGAGGGAGGCGTCGGACGCGCGGTGGGTGACGACGACCAGGGATGCCTCGCCGTCCTTGCCCTGCTGGCGCACCGTATCGATGGACACCCCGTGCTCCGCGAACACGGTGGCCACCTGGGCGAGAACACCCGGTTTGTCGGCCACGTCCAGGCTGATGTGGTAGCGCGTGACGACCTCGCCCATGGGCGACACCGGCAGGGCGGCGTACGCCGACTCGCCGGGCCCCGTCGCCCCGCTGAGCCGGTTGCGGCAGACGGCGACCAGGTCGCCGAGCACGGCGGAGGCGGTGGGAGCACCGCCGGCGCCGGGGCCGTAGAACATGAGCTGCCCGGCCGCGTCCGACTCGACGAACACGGCGTTGTAGGCCCCGCGCACCGAGGCGAGCGGGTGGCTCAGCGGAATCATGGCGGGGTGCACCCGCGCGGTCACGGATCCCCCGTCGGCGGCGCGCTCGCAGATGGCGAGCAGCTTGATGGTGCAGCCCATCTCCTTGGCGGAGGCGAAGTCGGCCGCGGTGACCTCGGTCATGCCCTCGCGGTAGACGTCGTCGAGGCGCACGCGCGTGTGGAAGGCGATCCCGGCGAGGATGGCGGCCTTGGCGGCGGCGTCGAAGCCCTCGACGTCGGCGGTCGGGTCGGCCTCCGCGTAGCCGAGGGCGGTGGCCTCGTCGAGGGCCTCCTGGTAGCCGGCGCCCGTGGAGTCCATCTTGTCGAGGATGAAGTTGGTCGTGCCGTTGACGATGCCCATGACGCGGTTGATCTTGTCGCCGGCGAGGGACTCGCGCAGCGGCCGGATCAGCGGGATGGCGCCGGCGACGGCGGCCTCGTAGTAGAGGTCCCGGCCGTGCTCGCCGGCGGCCGCGTGCAGGGCGGCGCCGTCCTGGGCGAGGAGGGCCTTGTTGGCGGAGACGACGGAGGCGCCGTGCTCGAAGGCGCTGGTGATGAGGGTGCGGGCCGGCTCGATGCCGCCGATGACCTCGACGACCACGTCGATGTCGCCGCGTTTGACCAGGGCGGTCGCGTCGGTGGTGACGAGCGCGGGGTCGATGCCCTCACGGACCCGGGAGGGCCGCCGTACGGCCACGCCCGCGAGCTCCACCGGGGCGCCGATCCTCGCGGCGAGGTCGTCGGCGTGCGTCGTCATGATGCGCGCCACCTCTGAGCCGACCACTCCACAGCCCAGCAGCGCCACCTTCAGCGGACGCGTACGCATCATCCGACCTCGTTTCCTCATACCGTCTACGGCTGGTCCAGTACGGTTGGTCCAGTCTCACTCACCGGACCGCAGTTTCTGCCCTTGGTCCGGATCGTGAGACATGTATTTCATTTTCACGGCCCGCCGGGACGAAAGATTTCCCCCCGGGGCCGTTGCTGAGCCTCTGCGTGCTCACCCGACGTCGAGCCGCAGCAGATCCTCCTCCGTCTCCCGGCGCACGATCACCCGCGACGCACCGTCGGCCACCACGACCACCGGCGGCCGCGGCACATGGTTGTAGTTGCTCGCCATCGACCGGCAGTACGCGCCCGTCGCCGGTACGGCGATCAGGTCGCCCGGCGCCAGGTCCCCCGGCAGGAACGCGTCCTTGACCACGATGTCCCCGCTCTCGCAGTGCTTGCCGACGACCCGCGCGAGCATCGGGGCCGCGTCCGAGGTGCGGGAGACGAGCGCCACGCTGTACTCGGCGTCGTAGAGCGCGGTGCGGATGTTGTCCGACATCCCGCCGTCGACGGAGACGTACGTGCGCAGCCCGTCCAGCGGCTTGACGGTGCCGACCTCGTACAGCGTGAACGCCGTGGGACCGACGATCGCGCGCCCCGGCTCGACGGAGATCCGCGGCGTCCGCAGCCGCGCCGCCTCACACTCACGGGTGACGATCTCGGTGAGCGCCTTGGCGATCTCGTGCGGCTCGCGCGGGTCGTCGGCGCTCGTGTACGCGATGCCGAGCCCGCCGCCGAGGTCGATCTCCGGCAGCTCGACGCCGTGCTCGTCACGGATGGCCTTGAGCAGCCCGACGACGCGGTGCGCGGCGACCTCGAAGCCGGACATGTCGAAGATCTGCGACCCGATGTGGGAGTGGATCCCGATCAGTTCGAGACCGTCGAGCTTCAGCGCCCGCCGTACGGCCTCCGCGGCCTGCCCGCCGGCCAGCGGGATCCCGAACTTCTGGTCCTCGTGGGCGGTCGCGATGAACTCGTGGGTGTGCGCCTCGACGCCGACGGTGATCCGGATCTGCACCCGCTGCCGCTTGCCGAGGGACTGCGCGATGTGCGCGACCCGCACGATCTCCTGGAAGGAGTCGAGCACGATCCGCCCGACGCCGGCGCGGATCGCCCGCTCGATCTCCCGCGTGGACTTGTTGTTGCCGTGCAGCGCGATGCGGTCGGCGGGCATCCCGGCGGACAGGGCGGTGGCGAGTTCGCCGCCGGAGCAGACGTCGAGGTTCAGCCCCTCCTCGTGCAGCCAGCGCACGACGGCCCGGGACAGGAACGCCTTGCCGGCGTAGAAGACGTCGGCGTCGGCCCCGAAGGCGGTGCGCCAGGCACGGGCGCGGGCCCGGAAGTCGCTCTCGTCGAGGACGTAGGCGGGCGTGCCGTGCTCCTCGGCGAGCGCCTTGACGTCGACACCGCCGACGGTGACGACACCGTGCTCGTCACGGGTGACCGTCTGCGCCCAGACCTTGGCGTCCAGGGCGTTGAGGTCGGCGGGCGGTGCGGAGTAGTGGCCCTCGGGGAGGACATCGGCGTGGCGGGGCCCGGCGGGGTGGGCGGAACGGCTCATCTGGGCGTGCTCTCCGGGGATGTCAGAGATGGTCGGGTGCGTCGATGCCGAGCAGGGACAGGCCACCGGCCAGCACCGTCCCGGCGGCTTCGGCGAGCGCGAGCCGGGCGCGGTGGGCGGCCGTGGGTTTCTCGTCCCCCCGGGGCAGGGTGACGGGGAGCAGATCGAGCACGGCGTCGGCGACGACGACCAGATGCCGCGCGAGGCGGGCGGGGGCGGCGGTGGCGTTGGCGATGGGGCGGGGGTGGGGGGTGGCGGTGGTGCCGGTGCCTGTGCCTGTGGCGGTGGTGAGGATGCGGGGGTAGTCGGTGAGGAGGGGGAGGAGGGGGGTGCGGGGTTCTGCGGCGCCGGGTTCTGGGGTGAAGCCGAGGTCGGCGGCGTTACGGACGACGGCCCGGGTGCGGGCGTGGGCGTAACGGACCCGGAAGAGGGGGTTGCCCTCCCGCTGGACGAGGTGATCGGCGGCGGTGATGCGGGGCCGGTCGGAGGGGGCGGGATGGAGCAGGGCCCAGCGGGCGGCGTCGGGGCCGAGGGGGGTGGGGTCTTGGGTGGCGGGGACGGGGTGGACGTCGAGGATCTCGTGTGTGTCGTCCTTATGAAGCGTCTGCTGCTCCTGCTGCTTCTGCTGCTTCTGTTGCTCCTGCTGCTTCTGTTGCCGGATCTCGACTCGCGCGCCTTGCGAGGCGACCATCCGGGCGAGGACGTCGGCGACGACCTCGGCACGGACCTCGTACGGCACGCGCAACACATAGACCTGACCGGCGAGGGCGTCACTGTGCCCGTAGCGCGCCGGTCCCTCGTCCAGAATCCGCCGGACGAGCGCGGCGGCGACGCCCTGATCGAGCCGGATGTTGAGGAAACCGGGCCCGGTGATCTCGACGCCGGTGATGCCGTCGGCGTCGACGAGGTGCGGCCGCAGCAGCTCGGCGACGCGCAAGGGGGGTTGTCCGGCGGGCCGGGAGAGTTGGAGGGCGATGTTGGTGGCGTAGTCCCCCACGCCTCCGGCCCCGGGCGGCGCGACGACGGCCCGCTCGGGTACGTCGACCCTCAGCTCCCCGGCATCCACGGCACGACGCACCGCGCCCAGCACGGTACGGGAGAGCTCGACGGGGGTCACGGGACCAGCGTAGGGGAGGAGGGGGGTGGGTACGCGAGCCGGTTTGGGGTGGTCCCGGGATGTGGACGGTGGGGGTGAGGCGAGCGGAGGAAGCCGCCTGGGCGCCACCTATTCGGGGATACCCCCCTGCCCGGCGGCGAGCCCGAGCCCTTCGCCCCCGAGGACACCACTCCCCGACCGCCCCTCCGTCAACAACTGCTTGACAAGGGCGACGAGTTGATGTGGCTCGAACGGCTTGGAGAGAAACGCGTCGACGCCGGCCTCAAGCCCGGTCTCGACCTCGTACTGGGTACACGCACTGATGATGGCGAGGGGAAGGTCACGCGTCCTCGGATCGGAACGCAGCCGAGCGGCGGTCCGCAGACCGTCCAGTCGAGGCATGACGACATCGAGGGTGACGACATCCGGTCGCACCTGATGAACGACATCCAGACACTCGGCACCATCGGATGCGGTCACGACCTCGAGGCCCTCCAGCTCGAGATTGACCCTGATCAGTTGCCGGATGACCTTGTTGTCGTCGACAACAAGCACCCGGCCCGACGCGCCTGACACAACTCGAGAGTAGGTCCGCACCGGCCACCGCGTCCGGGTTTTCCCCACTTCCACCCCGTGCGGGGGACACCCCCCGGAAACCCGTTCATGACCACCCCGACCAAGCTGGTAGTGTTCTACCCGTCGCCGCGAGCAACACCAACCGGCCGACACGCCCCCGTAGCTCAGGGGATAGAGCAACGGCCTCCGGAGCCGTGTGCGCAGGT
>NZ_JAANNX010000116.1:0-8295 GCF_013363615.1 Streptomyces sp. CAI-85
TCCCGGCGCTGACGGGTGTGGTGCACACCGCCGGTGTGCTGGACGACGGTGTGATCAACACGCTGTCCGTGGAAGCGCTGGCTGGAGTGCTGCGGTCGAAGGTGGAGGCCGCCCACCACCTCGACGAGCTGACCTCCGGCAAGGATCTCGACGCCTTCGTGCTCTTCTCCTCCGTCATCGGCGTCTGGGGCAACGGCGGCCAGGCCGCCTATGCCGCAGCGAACGCCTCCCTGGACGCGCTCGCCCAGCACCGGCACGCCCGCGGACTGCCCGCGCTGTCCCTGGCCTGGGGCACGTGGAGTGGCGGCGGCATGGTCGGGGACGCCACGGACGAGCGTATGCGGCGACGCGGACTGGTCGCCATGGCGCCGGAGGCCGCGATCGAGGCCCTGGCGCAGGCGACGGGTCCCGACCGGCCGTTCCTCGCCGTCGCGGACGTGGACTGGGAGCGGTTCGTCGCGGCGTACGCGCCGACGGGACCGGGCCGGCTGTTCGACGGGGTGCCGGAGGCACTGCGGGCCTCCACACCGGTGGCAGCCGAGGCTCTGCCGGGCACCGGCTCCGCCGACGGGGCGGTGCCGCCCGGTACGGCGCTGGCCCAGCGGCTCGCGGGACTTGCTCCCGGCGAGCAGGAGCGCGCCCTGACCGAGCTGGTCCGTACCCACGCGGCGGTGGTCCTCGGCCACAGCGACACGGACGCGGTCGCGGTCGCGGTCGGGCGCGCCTTCAAGGAACTCGGCTTCGACTCGATGCGGGTCGTGGAGCTGCGCAACCGGCTGAACGCCGCCACCGGGCTGCGACTGGCCACCGGCGCGGTGTTCGACCACCCCACGATCACGCGCCTGGCCCGGCACCTGCACACCGAACTCCTCGGGGCACAGGACGGGCCGGAGTCCGCCACGGCCTTGGCCGCGACCCGCGAGAGCGCACCCGCGGCTGGTGCCGCGAGCGGCGACGAGAGCGGTGACGAACCGATTGCGATCGTCGCGATGGGTTGCCGGCTGCCCGGCGGCGTGCAGACGCCCGAGGAGCTGTGGCAGCTGCTCGTACGCGGCCAGGACGCCGTCTCCGGCTTCCCCACCGACCGTGGCTGGGACATCGAGGGCCTGTACGACCCGGACCCCGGCCGACCCGGCCGGACGTATGCCCGGGAGGGTGGATTCCTCTACGACGCCGCCGAGTTCGACCCGGCCTTCTTCGGGATCTCACCGCGTGAGGCGCTCGCGATGGACCCCCAGCAGCGGCTGCTGCTGGAGACGTCCTGGGAGACCATCGAGCGGGCCTGCATCGACCCGACCTCCCTCAAGGGCACCGCGACCGGCGTCTTCGCCGGCATGACCTACCAGGACTACGGTGCCCGCCTGCACGAGGCCCCGGAGACCGTCGAGGGCTACCTCCTGACGGGCAAGTCCTCCAGCGTGATCTCCGGCCGTATCGCCTACACCCTCGGCCTGGAGGGGCCCGCGGTCACGGTGGACACGGCCTGTTCGTCGTCGCTGGTCGCCCTGCACCTGGCGGTACAGGCGCTGCGCGCTGGCGAGTGCGGACTCGCCCTGGCCGGCGGCGTGACCGTGATGCCCACCCCCGGCCTGTTCATCGAGTTCAGCCGGCAGCGCGGACTGGCCCCGGACGGCCGCTCGAAGGCGTTCTCCGACGCCGCCGACGGCACCTCGTGGGGCGAGGGCGTCGGCATGCTGCTGCTGGAGCGGTTGTCGGACGCGCGGCGTAATGGGCATCCGGTGCTGGCGGTCGTGCGCGGTTCGGCCGTGAACCAGGACGGCGCCAGCAACGGCCTCACGGCCCCCAACGGGCTGTCCCAGCAGCGCGTGATCCGTGCCGCCCTGGCCAGTGCCGGGCTGTCGGCCGGTGACATCGATGCGGTGGAGGCCCATGGCACGGGCACGGCCCTCGGCGACCCGATCGAGGCCGAGGCGCTCATCGCGACGTACGGTCAGAACCGGGAACGACCGCTGCTGCTCGGCTCGTTGAAGTCCAACGTCGGACACACGCAGGCCGCCGCCGGGGTCGTCGGCGTCATCAAGATGGTCGAGGCGATGCGGCACGGTGAGCTTCCGCGGACGCTGCATGTGGATGTGCCTTCGTCGAAGGTGGACTGGTCTGCGGGTTCTGTCGAGTTGCTGACGGAGGCGCGGGAGTGGCCGGAGACGGGGGAACCGCGTCGGGCGGGCATCTCCGCGTTCGGTGTGAGTGGGACGAACGCGCATGTGATTGTGGAGGAGGCTCCGGAGGGTTCGGGGCCGGTGGTTGAAGGTGCGGGTGTGGTGGCGTCGGTGGTGCCGTGGGTGGTGTCCGGGCGCGGGGAATCGGCGTTGCGGGCGCAGGCGGAGCGGTTGCTGTCCGGTGTGGGCGAGGGTGTTTCGCCGGTGGATGTGGGTTGGTCGCTGGCGGGGCGGGCGGCTTTGGAGGACCGGGCTGTGGTGGTCGGCTCCTCGGGTGAGGAGTTGGTGGGGGGGCTGGAGGCGTTGGCGCGGGGTGAGTCCGTGCCGGATCTGGTCACCGGTGGTGTGGCGGGTGGCTGGCTGGCGGTGCTGTTCTCGGGTCAGGGTTCCCAGCGGCTGGGGATGGGCCGGGAGTTGTATGAGCGTTTCCCGGTGTTCGCCGAGGCCTTTGATGCCGCGTGTGTGGCGTTGGATGCGGAGCTGGGTGCCGGGACGGGTGTCCGAGATGTGGTGTTCGGGTCCGAGGCCGGTGTGCTGGATCGGACGGTGTTCACTCAGGCGGGTTTGTTCGCGGTCGAGGTGGCTCTGTTCCGGTTGGTGGAGTCCTTCGGAGTGCGTCCGGATTTTGTGGGCGGGCATTCGGTGGGTGAGCTGGTCGCCGCGCATGTGGCCGGGGTGTGGTCGCTTGAGGACGCGGCGCGGCTGGTCGCGGCGCGTGGCCGCCTGATGGATGCCTTGCCGCCTGGTGGGGCGATGGTGGCGGTGGAGGCCGCCGAGGAAGAAGTCGCAGAGCTCCTCGTGGGTGGTGAGGGCCGGGTGGGTATCGCGGCTCTCAACGGCCCTACGTCCGTGGTGGTTTCCGGTGACGAGGACGCGGTCATGGCGTTGGCGGCGCAGTTCTCGGCGCGGGGTCGTCGTATCAAGCGGCTGGCGGTGTCGCATGCGTTCCATTCGCCGCGGATGGAGCCGATGCTGGAGGAGTTCCGCACGGTCGCCGAAAACCTCACCTTCAGGGCTCCGCGTGTTCCGTTGGTGTCGAATCTGACGGGCCGGATCGCCGCGTCGGCGGAGGTCTGTGTCCCGGAGTACTGGGTGCGGCATGTCCGTGAGGCCGTGCGGTTCGCCGATGGTGTGGCGGAGCTGGCGGCGCAGGGTGTGTCCGTCTTCCTGGAGCTGGGTCCGGACGGTGTGTTGACGGGGCCGGGTTCGCAGGTGGCTTCGGAGGCGGTGTTCGTCCCGGCGCTGCGCGGCGGCCGGCCGGAGGAGAAGGCGCTGTTGTCGGCGCTGGCCCGGGCCTGGGCTCACGGGGTCGACGTGGACTGGAAGGCGGTGTTCACCGGCACCGGTGCCCAGCGTGTCGATCTGCCGACGTACGCCTTCCAACGCCACCGCTACTGGCTCGACACCAGCACCAGCACCGGCACGCCGGAAGCCGCGCTGACCGCGCTCGGGGCGGAGTCGGCGGAACATCCGCTGCTCGGAGCCTCGGTCGAACTCCCCGACGGCGGTGTCGTACTGACGGGTCGGCTGTCCCTGTGGACACATCCGTGGTTGGCCGACCACGCCGTGGCCGGAGCCGTACTGCTGCCCGGGACCGCGTTCGTGGACATGGCCGTGCGGGCCGGGGACCAGGTGGGCTGTGCCGTCGTGGAGGAGCTGACGCTGCAGGCTCCGCTCATCGTCGCGGAGACGGGCGGGACCCGGCTGCGGGTGACCGTCGGGGCGTCGGACCAGGCCGGACGGCGTACGCTCGCCCTTCACTCCCGGCGTGAGGACCTGTCCTACGGCGACGAGTGGACCAGGCACGCCGAGGGCGTGCTGGCGGTCGCCGAGAGCCCCGTGCCGCCGGTGCGCTATCTGACGGCCTGGCCGCCGGAGGGCGCCGTGGCCGTGGACACGGGTGCTCTGTACGAGGAGTTCGCCGCCGACGGCTACGACTACGGCCCGGTGTTCCGGGGCGTGTGCGCGGCCTGGCGGCGTGGTGACGAGGTATTCGTGGAGGCAGCGCTCCCGGACGACCAGCGGGATGCCGCCGCCGGGCACACACTGCATCCGGCGCTGCTGGACGCGGCACTGCACGGACTGCGCATGGGTGACTTCCACGGCGAGCGGCCCGCTTTCGTGCTGCCCTTCGCGTGGCGCGGGATCTCCGTGCGCGCGGCCGGGGCCTCGGTCGTGCGGGCGGCGTTGACGCCCGCCGGGGGCGACGGGGCCTCAGTGGTCGTCGCCGACGGCGCCGGCCGGCCCGTGGCCGTGATCGACTCGCTGGTGCTGCGGCCTGTCGCGCCCGAACAGCTCGCCGCGGCGGCGGAACGTCACGACGACGAGCTGTTCCGCGTCGAATGGGAACCGCTGCGCAGGTCGGCCGGGTCCGCGAGCCCCGGGGCGTGGGCCGTGGTCGGCCCCGACGAGGGCAAGCTCAGCGTTCACCTGCGCGATGTCCCGGGCGCGCCCGCCGACGTGTCCGTCCACGCGGACCTGGCGGCGCTGTCCGCCGCGATCGACGCCGGCGAGACGGCCGTACCGGACGTGGTGCTGGTGGCGTACGTCTCGGGTGAGGACGACGGCGACAAGGACGTCGCGGGCGCCGCGGACGACGTACGCGCGACGGTCGAGGGCGCGGTGGCGACCGCGCGGGCCTGGCTGGACGATGAGCGGTTCGCGGCGTCCCGGCTGGTCCTCCTCACGGACGGGGCCGTGGTGACCGGTGCGGGCGAGCGGCCCGATCTGGCGAAGGCACCGCTGTGGGGACTGATCCGCTCCGCGCAGTCCGAGCACCCCGGCCGGTTCGTCCTGGCCGACCTCGACCAGGACGAGACCTCGCGTCCGGCCCTGGTGGCCGCGCTGGCCTTGGGCGAGCCCCAGTTCGCCGTACGCGCCGGGGAACCGCTGGTCCCCCGGCTGCGGCCGGCGGCCTCCCGGCCACACGTCGCGGGCCCGCCGCTCGACCCGTCGGGCACGGTGCTGGTCACCGGAGCCACGGGCGGCCTCGGCAGCCTGCTCGCCCGGCACCTCGTCACCGAGCACGGCGTACGGCACCTTCTGCTGACCAGCAGGAGCGGCCCGGACGCCGAGGGGGCCGCCGAACTGCGCGCGGAACTCGCCGCGCTGGGAGCCCAGGTCACCCTGGCGGCCTGCGACACCGCCGACCGTGCGGCGCTGGAACGGCTGCTGGACGGCGTACCGGACGAGCATCCGCTGACCGCGGTGGTGCACGCGGCCGGTGTGCTGGACGACGCCACCCTGACCGCCGTCACGCCCGGCCAGATCGACCGGGTGCTGCGCCCGAAGGTCGACGCCGCGCTCCACCTCCACGAGCTGACGCGCGAGTCGAACCTGTCGGCGTTCATCCTGTTCTCGGGTGCCGCCGGCACGCTCGGCACGGCGGGCCAGGGCGTCTACGCGGCGGCCAACGTCTTCCTGGACGCCCTCGCCCACCACCGCCACGCGCTCGGGCTGCCCGCCCGCTCGCTGGCCTGGGGCCTGTGGGCCGAGCGCAGCGGCATGACCGAGCGGCTGGGCGAGGGCGCCCGGCAGCGGCTGGCCCGCCTGGGCATCGCGGCGCTGGACTCCGACCGCGCACTGGCGCTGTTCGACGCCGCCGGCCGGGCGGACGACGCCGTACTGCTGCCGATGCGGCTGGACCAGGCCGCGCTGAGCGCCCGGGCTGCGGACGGACCGGACGGCGACGGCGTGGCGACACTGCTGCGCGGGCTGGTGCGCGTACCCGTGGCGCGGCGGTCCGCCGCGAGCGACACCGGCACCGCAGCGGCGACCGGGGGAGCGGGAGCCGAGGGCACGGGCCCGGCACTGCGGGAACGGCTCGCGGGCCTCACCGAGGACGAGCGGCACCGAGCCCTCCTCGACCTCGTGCGCAGCCACGCGGCCACAGCACTGGGCCACGCCACCCCGGCGGGCGTGGAGGCGGCACGGCCCTTCAAGGACGTCGGCTTCGACTCGCTGACCGCGATCGAACTGCGGAACCTGCTGGGTCGGGAGACGGGACTGCGGCTGCCGGCCACCCTGATCTTCGACCACCCGACCCCGGGCGCCCTGGCGGCGCACCTGGCTGCCGAACTGGCCCCGGCAGGTGCCGCGTCCGCGGTCGAGGACGGTCTGCGCGGGCTCGACGCACTGGAGTCGGCGCTCACCGGACTCGCCCAGGACGATCCGGAGCGCGCCCTCATCCAGACCCGGCTGCGCAAGCTGCTCGCCCAGTGCGAGGGGGACGGCACAGGCAGCGCGGACGCCGGGCTCACCGTGGCCGACAAACTCGACCACGCCAGCGACGACGACCTCTTCCAGTTCATCGACGAGGAACTCTGACCCCTGCCGCCCATTCCTGACCGATCACTTCATTTCACTGCACATCACTCAACTGAACGCTGTTCGGCGTGGAACGCGGAACACGAAGGGGGAAAGCGTGGGTACGGCAAACGAAGAAAAGCTTCGCGCCTACCTCAAGCGTGTCACCGGAGACCTGCACCAGGCCCGGCAGCGTTTGCGGGAACTGGAGGACGCCGACGCGGAGCCGATCGCGATCACCGCGATGAGCTGCCGCTACCCGGGCGAAGTCGCCGGCCCCGAGGACCTCTGGAACCTCGTGGCGACCGGCACCGACGCGGTGTCCGCGTTCCCCACGAACCGCGGCTGGGACCTCGACGCCCTCTACGACGTCGACCCGGAGAGCAGGGGCAGGACCTACGCCCGCGAAGGCGGATTCCTCCACGACCTCGACCGGTTCGACGCGGAGTTCTTCGGGATCTCCCCCCGTGAGGCGCTGGCGATGGACCCGCAGCAGCGGCTGCTGCTGGAGACGTCCTGGGAGGTGTTCGAGCGGGCGGGCATCGACCCGAATGCGGTGCGCGGCAGCCGTACCGGCGTGTTCGCGGGCGTCATGTACGACGACTACGGCGCGGCACGCATTTACGGCGGCACCGCGGCCGAATTCGAGGGCTACCTCATCAACGGCAGCGCCGGCAGCATCGCCTCGGGCCGCGTGGCCTACATCCTGGGCCTTGAGGGCCCGGCGGTCACGGTGGACACGGCCTGTTCGTCGTCGCTGGTGGCCCTGCACCTGGCCGTGCAGGCGCTGCGGTCGGGCGAGTGCACCCTCGCCCTGGCCGGCGGCGTCACCGCCATCGCCACCCCGAGCCTCTTCGTGGAGTTCAGTCGGCAGCGGGGGCTGTCGCCGGACGGCCGCTGCCGGTCGTTCTCCGACGACGCGGACGGTACGGGGTGGGGCGAGGGTGTGGGCATGCTGCTGCTGGAGCGGTTGTCGGACGCGCGGCGCAACGGGCATCCGGTGCTGGCGGTGGTGCGTGGCTCGGCCGTCAACCAGGACGGGGCCAGCAACGGTCTGACCGCCCCCAACGGGCCTTCGCAGCAGCGGGTGATCCGTGCTGCGCTGGCGAACGCCGGGCTGTCGGCTGGTGACGTGGACGCGGTCGAGGCGCACGGCACCGGCACCACGCTCGGCGACCCGATCGAGGCGCAGGCGTTGATCGCGACCTACGGCCAGGACCGGGAGCGGCCGCTGTGGCTGGGGTCGTTGAAGTCGAATATCGGGCATGCGCAGGCGGCTGCGGGTGTGGCGGGTGTGATCAAGATGGTGGAGGCGATGCGGCATGGTGTGTTGCCGCGGACGCTGCATGTGGGTGAGCCGTCGTCGAAGGTGGAGTGGTCGGCGGGTGCTGTTGAGCTGTTGACGGAGGCGCGGGAGTGGCCGGGGACGGGTGAGCGTCCGCGTAGGGCGGGTGTGTCGTCCTTCGGCGTGAGCGGTACGAACGCGCATGTGATTCTTGAGCATGCGCCGGAGGTGGAGCGGGCGGCGGTGGTGGAGCCGGTGGCGGTGCCGTGGATCCTGTCCGCGCGCAGTGCCGAGGCATTGTGGGAGCAGGCGGCGAAGTTGGTCGCCCATCTCGGAGAGCAGCCGGAGTTCTCTCCGGCGAACGTCGGCTGGTCGCTGGCGACGGGGCGTGCGACGTTGGAGCACCGGGCCGTTGTCGTGGGCCGTGATCGGGAGGAACTCCTGGCTGGGCTTGGTGATGTGAACGCCGGGTCTGGTTCTGGTGGTCGGGTGGTGTTTGTCTTCCCGGGGCAGGGTGCGCAGTGG
>NZ_JAANNX010000117.1:0-8271 GCF_013363615.1 Streptomyces sp. CAI-85
GGGATCGCGGTGTGCGGCAGGGTCTCGACGTTGGCGGTGGGGAAGCCCAGCTCCCGGCCGCGCTGGGCGCCGCGCACGACGACGCCCTCGACACGGTGCGGCCGGCCCAGGATCTCCGCCGCGCCCGTGAGATCGCCCTCGGCGACCAGCCGGCGGGTCAGCGTCGAGGAGAACGGCTCGCCGCCGCCCGCCTCGCCGCGCACGAACAGGTCGACGACCTCGACCTCGAAGTCGTACACCTTGCCCTGCTCGGTGAGGAACTCGACGTTCCCGGCGGCCTTGTGGCCGAAGCGGAAGTTCGGTCCCTCGACGACGGCCCGGGCGTGCAGCTTGTCGACGAGGACCTTCACCACGAACTCGGCGGGCGACAGCTTCGAGAACTCCGTGGTGAACGGAAGGATGAGCACGGCGTCGACGCCCAGCTCGGCCATCAGCTCGGCGCGCCGGTGGTGCGGGGCGAGCAGCGGCGGGTGGCTGCCGGGGCGGACGACCTCGCTGGGGTGCGGGTCGAAGGTGACGACGACGGCCGGGACGCCCAGGTCACGGGCGCGGTCGACCGCGTGCCGGATGATGAGCTGGTGTCCGCGGTGGACTCCGTCGTAGGACCCGATGGTGACGACGCTGCGTCCCCAGTCCTCGGGGATGTCCTCCAAGCCACGCCAGCGCTGCACTGTGACCGCTCCTCGAACCCGTGTCCGTATCCATCGTCTGCCGGTAACGCAGGTCTAAGGGTGCCATGCCGGGTGCCCCCGGCCCGCATCGGCATGGTGGCTGTGACTCGGCCCACGCGCCGGAGTCCCCATCGAGGCCCCACCCCGCTCACACGGGCACCCGCGCCCCCGCGAGGTTCTCCAGCATCCGCCGTGTGCTGGGCCCGACCACGGCCGCCCAGTCCGCCGGTTGCTCGGTGAGCCAGGCCGTCACCCGGACGGCGAAACCGGGGACATGACGGCCCAGGTCGACGAGGCCGCGGTCGAAGCAGGCGGCGCCCTCCGGGGTGCGGACCAGGAGCAGCCCGGTGCGGTGGACCAGGGCGCGCAGTTCCTCCCCGTGCCACTGGGCGGCGGCGCGCAGGACGGCGTCCAGGACGGCCGGGGCCCGCTCGCGGCCGAGCAGGAAGTCGAGCAGTTCGCGGCGCGGCGGCCGGGAGACGGGTGCTCCGGGCGAGGCCAGAACGGCGGCCAGGGCGGCCCGCAGGGGTTCGGGGGCCCGCTCGTCCAGCAGGCCCGTGACCAGCGGGAACAGCACGGCATCGGCGGCCGGTCCGGCGTCCAGGCGCCGGTCGACATGGGCGGCCACGTCCCCAGCAGCCTCGGGATGCCGCTCCACGCCCTCCGCGACGAGCGCGGCGACCCGGCCGGCCAGCGCGGGCGTGGCGGCCTCCACGAGCGCCCGCAGCACGCGCCCCGCACCGGCGTCGGGGCGGCGCAGCCGGGTCCGGACGGCGGTCAGGACGGGCTCGGGGTCGGGGTCGGTGGCGAGCGCGGCCAGCAGCGCGTGCGCGGGCAGCCCGGGGTCGCCGTCCGCGAACCGCCGCAGCGCCTGCGGCAGATACCCGGCCCGGGTCTCCAGGTCCCGGACGAGGAGGCCGAGGGCGCCGGTGTGCAGGGTGCGGTCGGCGGGGCGGGCGAGGAGGGCGAGGGCGGCGTGGCGCAGCAGCCTGCGGTCGGTGTCCGTCGTGACGTGCGGTGCGGCGCGCAGTCCGTGGGCGACGGCGGCGGCCCGGCGGGCGGAACGGTCGTCGTGGGCCCAGCGTTCGACGGCCCGGCACAGCGCGGAGGGCTCCTCCTCGGCGAGGACGGCGAGCAGTTCGTCGGCCCGCCGGTGCGCACGGCCGGCCAGGGCCTCGGTGAGGTCGTCCAGGGCGCGGTGCCGGTGCGTGTGCAGCAGCGCCTGCGCGGCGGTCGCCACGGTGGCGTGCGGGGCGGCGGGCAGCGGCCGCTCGTCGTCGAACCAGTGGGTCAGACAGAGCTGTACGTCGGTGGGGCGGGCGGCGAGGAGCCGGGCCACGGTGTCGAGGTAGCGGGGGCCGCGCGGCGCGTCCGCGTCGGGCGGGGCGGCCGGATCGGCGAGCACCAGCCGGCGCAGCAGGTCGAGACGCAGGTCGAGCGGCACCCGGATCGCCGTCCAGAAGCCCGGCCCGAACTCCGGGAGCGACGACACCCGTCCCCCGCGCCCCTCCCCCACGACCACACCGCCGCCTCCGCTCCCCGCGATCCCGTCCGCGATCCGTCCCAGGACGGTGGCGTACGGCGTCGCGTCCGGGACGCGCAGCAGGGTCTCGGCGAGCAGCCGGGCGGCCCACCAGGAGGCCGGGTCGGCGTCCAGGGCGTCGGCCAGCTCCTCCAGCCGCCGAGTGAGCCGCGGAGCGCCCTGGTGACGGCCGAGGAGCAGCAGGGCCTGGACGACGGGGCCGATGCGGTGGTGCGGGACGGGAAGCGGGCGTCCCCCGGGCTCCCCATCCTCCTCGCCCGGCCGGTGGACCAGGGCGCGGACCGCCTCGTCCAGATCGAGGTGGAGGCCCTGGATCCAGTCGGCCAGTTCCTCGTGGGCGAAGCGGTAACCGCCTCCCGCAGGCACGAGCAGGCCCTCGGCGAGCACGGCGGAGGCCCAGCCGGTGCCGCCGCCGAGGCGGGCGGGGGCCTGGCCCCACGGGAACACCGCCTCGAACGACTCCCGGTCCAGTTCCCCCTGCCCGGGACCGAGGCTGCGGCGGGCGGCCTCGTGCACCTGTCCGGCCACCTTCGCCGCGAGCCGCCGTACGGCGGTGCCGCGCAGTCCGCTCCCGGCGGCGAGGCGGACGGCGATCCGCAGGCACATCAGGTCGAGATGGGCGCCGAGGACGTCATGGCGGTCGACGGGGCCGGCGGGCGCGTCGGCCGGGAGGGCGGCGCGGATCTCGCCGAGGAGCCGCAGGGTGAGCGGATGGCGCGCGTCCGGCGCGGTGAGCGCGGTCTCCGGGACGCCGTACCGGGCCCGCGCCTCGTACGCCTCCTCGGGGGTGAGATCCCCGAGCCGCACGCACGCGGGGAACTCCCCGGCGCTCCCCGCCGTGCCGTGCAGCGACTCGGCCGGGAAGTGCGCGCCCGCCCGCTCCCAGTACTCGGGGCGGCAGGCCACCACCAGCCGAGCCCCGGCCTCCCGCAGCCAACCGTCCGTGGCGCGCGTCCACTCGGCGAGCCGGTGGACGAGGGCGGGCGGCATCTCCTCCGGGCCGTCGAGGAGCAGCAGCAGGGGGCGACCGGCCGCGTGGGCGAGGCGGGCGAGCCGGGCGGGGCAGAGGTCGTCGAAGGCGGTGTCGGACAGCTCTGCCGACGCGCTCACGATCCGGGCCGCGCGGTGCAGCGCCCGGTGCGCGGCGTCGGCGATCGAGTCGTCCTCGGCCCGCAGATCGGCGCCGCGCAGCCACAGCGTGGGCGCGGGTGCGCCGCCCCGGCCGCGGCGGGCCGCGAGCGCCGCGAGTTCCGTCGTACGGCCGCTGCCGGGGGCGCCGACGAGGCCGAGGACCGTGGCGGGGCTCGTGTCGAACGCAGTGAACTCCCGTGCGGGAGCCGGGCGTTCGACCGGGGGCGGCACGGTGGGGGAACCGGGGTACGGGGGGCCGTCCGAGCCCACCGAGGTGGCGGCGAGTTCGAGGACCCCGGCGAGGTTGAGGTCGGCGCCGTAGGCCGGGACCGTCGCCGCGTTGCGGGCGAGTAGGTCGGCGAGGGGGCCGTCGGCGGGGCGCAGCGGGACGGCGAAGCCCGCGTCGCGGCCGCCGCACTGGAGGGCGGTGCCCACGACGGCGACGACGGCGCCGGTCGTGGCGTCGAGCACCGGTCCGCCGGCCGCGCCGCCGCCGAGCCGCAGCGCGTCGCGGCCCGCCGTGCCGATCGCCAGTTCCAGCGCGCCGTCGAGCAGACGGGGGCGGTCCGTGGCCGTGTAGGTCACCGGGGTCTCGCCCAGGACACGCGCCTCGCGCCAGCAACCTGCGGGGAGTCTGACGTAACGGCCCGCCTCCACCGTGTCCCGGACGGTCAGCGGCAGCGGCGGCACGTCCAGGCCCTCGGCGTGGACGAGGGCGAGGTCCAGCTCCGGGAGCGGGGTGACGGCGTCGGCGGTCACCGCGCGGTCGCGGTCGTCGGCGGTGTGCAGGACGAGGCGGGGCAGGCCGTCCACGGCCTCGTGGCTGGTGATCACCGTGCCGTGGTGGTCGGCGACGAAGCCGGTGCCGCGCGGGCGCCCGGCGAGGTCACGGATGCGGACCAGGGAGGCTTCGGCGGGGTGCGTAAGAGCGGGGTGCGTGAGAGCGGGCTGCGTGAGGTCGGATGACGCCTCGTGGCCCCCTGCCGCCATCGCCGTACCTCCCCGCCGCCCGTCTGCCCTGGGGTCGACGGTAGGCGCGGGATGATCAGCGGGACAGATCCCCTGGCGAACGCGCCCCCTCGCGCTCCCTCGGTTCACTCCGAGCGCCTGCCCGGACGGGTGAATGAACGGGGGACGCTGGATACACCCTAGGGGTGGGGGAACCGAGGGGGGACCGTGGAGCGGCGGCATTGAACACCCCGTGTTCGCCGCTCCACGGACACCTCACCTCACCGGCTCAGCTCAGCACGGCAAGGCTCTTCGCCTTGCCCTTCTGCTCCTCCACCAGCGCCAGGAACCGCCCCTCGGGATCGAAGACGGCGACGGCGCCGACCCCCGTGTACTCCTCGGGCATCTCCAGGCGCACGCCGTTGGTGAGCAGCCGGGCCCGCTTGGCGTCGACGTCCCAGCGCGGGAAGGCCGCCGAGGCCGCCTCCGCGATCGGCATCACGCTCAGCTCCTCCTGGAGCTGGTCGAGCGTCTTCGCGGAGTCCAGCTTGTACGGCCCGACGCGGGTGCGGCGCAGGGCGGTGAGATGGCCGCCGACGCCGAGGTCCGCGCCCAGGTCGCGGGCGAGGGCGCGGATGTAGGTGCCGGAGGAGCAGACCACCGACACGACCAGGTCCAGGACGGGCGTGCCGTCCTCGGCGACGGCGTCCCGGACGTCGTACACCGCGAAGGAGGAGACGGTCACCGGGCGGGCCGGGATCTCGAAGTCCTCGCCGTCCCTGGCCCGCTTGTACGAGCGGACGCCGTCGATCTTGATGGCGCTGACCTTGGACGGCACCTGCATGATGGCGCCGGTGAGCTTGGCGATACCGGCGTCGACGGCCTCCCGGGTCACCTTCGAGGCGTCCACGGAGGCGGTGATCTCGCCCTCGGCGTCGTCCGTCAGGGTCGTCTGGCCGAGGCGGATCGTGCCGAGGTACTCCTTCTCGGTGAGGGCGAGGTGACCGAGGAGCTTGGTCGCCCGCTCCACACCGAGGACGAGCACGCCGGTCGCCATGGGGTCGAGCGTGCCGGCGTGGCCGACGCGGCGGGTCCTGGCGATCCCCCGCATCTTGGCCACGACGTCGTGGGAGGTGAAACCCGACGGCTTGTCGACGATGACCAGGCCGTCGGGCGGGGTGTGCTTCTGCTTCATTCGGCGGTGTCGTCCGTCTCCTCGTCACCGGGCTTGCGGTACGGGTCGGCCCCGCCGGCGTACCCGGCGCCCGCGGACGCCTCGCGGACCTTCTCGTCGGCGGCACGCGCCTTGTCGAGGAGGTCGTCGATGGTGCGGGCGTTGTCCGGGAGGGCGTCGGCGACGAAGGCCAGCGTCGGGGTGAACTTCACCCCGGCCGCGCGGCCCACCTCGGAGCGCAGGATGCCCTTGGCGCTCTCCAGGCCCGCGGCGGCGGCCTGGCGCTCCTCCTCGTCCCCGTACACGGTGTAGAAGACGGTCGCCTCCCTGAGGTCTCCCGTGACCCTGGTGTCCGTGATGGTGACGTGGGAGCCGAGCCGCGGGTCCTTGATCCCGCGCTGGAGCTTCTGGGCCACCACCTCTCGGATGAGGTCCGCCAGCCTCTTGGCGCGCGCGTTGTCGGCCACTGGTCCGTCTCCTTAAGTGCTTACTTCGTACTTCAGTCTTCGTCGCTGTGGAGCCTGCGTCGAACCGAGAGCAGTTCCACCTCGGGCCGTCCGGCGACCAGCCGCTCGCAGCGGTCCAGTACGTCGGTGAGGTGTCCCATGTCCCCGGAGACCATCGCGAGCCCGATCCCGGCCCTGCGGTGGAGGTCCTGATGGTCCGTCTCCGCCGCGCTCACCGCGTACTTGCGCTGGAGCTCGGCCACGATCGGACGGACGAGGGAGCGTTTCTCCTTGAGCGAGTGGACGTCGCCGAGGAGCAGGTCGAAGGACAGAGTCCCCACATACATATGTGTATCCGGATGTCCCGCCGGTTCGGGGTACGGGCGCCACGCTTCGACGCCGATACGGGAACCGTACACGCAACGGCCGGGGCCGATCGACGGAGTTTCCCTTCCGGGAATCCCCGCCGACCGGCCCCGATCGCGTGCTGGATCAGACGCGCGGCTTCTCGCGCATCTCGTACGTCGCGATGACGTCGTCGATCTTGATGTCGTTGAAGTTGCCGAGGTTGATACCGCCCTCGAACCCTTCGCGGATCTCGGTGACGTCGTCCTTGAAGCGACGCAGGCCCTCGATGTTGAGGTTCTCCGCGATGACCTTGCCGTCGCGGATGAGCCGGGCCTTGGTGTTGCGCTTGACCTCGCCCGAGCGGATGAGGACACCGGCGATGTTGCCCAGCTTGGACGACTTGAAGATCTCGCGGATCTCCGCCGTACCGAGCTCGACCTCTTCGTACTCCGGCTTGAGGAGACCCTTGAGGGCCGCCTCGATCTCCTCGATCGCCTGGTAGATGACCGAGTAGTACCGGACGTCGACGCCTTCGCGCTCCGCCATCTGCTGGGCACGGCCCGCGGCGCGGACGTTGAAGCCGATGACGATGGCGTCCGAGCCCATGGCCAGGTCGATGTCCGACTCCGTGACCGCACCGACGCCGCGGTGCAGGACGCGGATGTCGACCTCTTCGCCGACGTCGAGCTGGAGCAGCGAGGACTCGAGGGCCTCGACGGATCCGGAAGCGTCACCCTTGATGATCAGGTTGAGCTGCTGGACCTCGCCGGCCTTCAGCGCCGCGTCCAGGTTCTCCAGGGAGAACCTGCGGGTGCGCTTGGCGAAGGCCGCGTTGCGCTCACGGGCCGCACGCTTCTCGGCGATCTGGCGGGCCGTACGGTCCTCCTCGACGACGAGGAAGTTGTCGCCGGCGCCCGGGACGTTGGTCAGGCCGAGGACCTGGACCGGCGTCGACGGGCCGGCCTCGGCCACGTTGTTGCCGTTGTCGTCGAGCATGGCGCGCACGCGGCCGTAGGCGTCGCCCACGACCATCGTGTCGCCGACCCGCAGCGTGCCTCGCTGGACGAGGACCGTCGCCACGGCACCGCGGCCGCGGTCGAGACGGGACTCGATCGAGATGCCCTGCGCGTCCTGGTTCGGGTTGGCCCGCAGGTCGAGCGAGGCGTCGGCCGTGAGGATCACGGCCTCCAGCAGCGAGTCGATGTGCAGACCCTGCTTGGCGGAGATGTCGACGAACATGGTGTCGCCGCCGTACTCCTCGGCCACCAGCCCGTACTCGGTGAGCTGGCCGCGCACCTTGGTCGGGTCGGCGCCCTCGACGTCGATCTTGTTGACCGCGACGACGATCGGGACGTCGGCCGCCTTGGCGTGGTTGAGCGCCTCGACCGTCTGCGGCATGACGCCGTCGTTGGCCGCGACGACCAGGATCGCGATGTCCGTCGACCGGGCACCACGGGCACGCATGGCGGTGAACGCCTCGTGACCCGGGGTGTCGATGAAGGTGATCGCGCGGTCCTCGTCGTTGACCTGGGTCGAGACCTGGTAGGCACCGATGTGCTGGGTGATGCCGCCGGCCTCGCCCGCGATGACGTTCGTCTTGCGGATGGCGTCGAGCAGTCGGGTCTTGCCGTGGTCGACGTGACCCATGACGGTGACGACCGGGGGACGGACCACCAGGTCGTCCTCGTCGCCCTCGTCCTCGCCGAACTCGATGTCGAAGGACTCGAGCAGCTCGCGGTCCTCCTCCTCCGGGCTGACGATCTGAACCTCGTAGTTCATCTCGCCCGCGAGGAGCTGGAGGGTCTCGTCGGAGACGGACTGGGTCGCGGTGACCATCTCGCCGAGGTTCATCATGACCGCGACGAGCGACGCCGGGTTGGCGTTGATCTTCTCCGCGAAGTCGGTGAGGGACGCACCGCGCGACAGGCGAATGGTCTCGCCGTTGCCGCGAGGCAGCATCACGCCGCCGACCGACGGGGCCTGCATGGCCTCGTACTCCTGGCGCCTCTG
>NZ_JAANNX010000118.1:0-7924 GCF_013363615.1 Streptomyces sp. CAI-85
AGATCGCGCGGTCCCCTGATGCGGGTCAGCAGCGGCACCCGTGCCTCCTTGCAGTTGAGCTGATCGAGCTGTTGCCGGGCTTGTCGAGTCTAATGTTCCGTCCCGGCGGCCGGACTCCGGGCCATGCGTCATAGGTCACGCGATCGGCCGTACCCATGATGGGGCTTTCCTATGACATGTCCTTCGTGCCGTTCTCATGACACGGCCGGGCCCGGCTGAGGACACGGCTGTGCCCGGCACCTCCCGGTGCCGGGCACAGTGACGTTCCTGCCGCGGGATCAGCCGCGGCCGGCGGCCTTCTGGCTCTTGCGGGAGACCGAGTCGATCACGACCGCGCCGAGCAGAACACCACCGGTGATCATGTACTGGATCGAGGTGTTCATGTTCAGCAGGTCGAGACCGGTCTGGATCGACTGGATGACCAGCATGCCCAGGAGGGCCGACCAGACGGTGCCGCGGCCGCCGAAGAGGCTGGTGCCGCCGATGACGGCCGCCGCGATGGCGAGCATCAGCACGTTGCCGCCACCGGCGCTGAGCGTGGCGCTCGCGGTCTGGCCGGCGAAGAACATACCGCCGATCGCCGCGAAGCCGCCGGAGATGGCGAACACGGTGATGCGGATCAGCGGCACGTTGATACCGGCGCGGCGCGCGGCCTCGATGCCGCCGCCGACCGCGAAGACCTTACGGCCGTAGGTGGTGCGGCGGAGCACGAAGTCCACGATCACCAGGGCCGCGAGGAAGATCACCAGGGCGTTGGAGACGCCGGAGGCGTTGTTCAGCACCGCGGCGGCGACGAAGGAGGCGACGGCGAGGGCGCCGACGCGCAGCAGGATCTCGCTGGTCGGGCGGAACGGCACACCGGCGATCCGGCGGCGGCGCTGCTCACCGAAGTTGCCGATGAGGGTCAGCACGACACCGAGGCCGGCCAGCAGGTAGGCGCCGATGATCGCCTGGTCCATGAAGAAGCTGTTCTGGCCGAGCAGGTGGATCGGGCCCGTCTCGGACGGGATGTTGATCGTGCCGCTGGAGCCGAGCAGCCACAGCATCAGGCCGTTCCAGCCGAGGAAGCCGGCCAGGGTGACGACGAACGCGGGTACGCCGATCTTGGCGAAGAACCAGCCCTGCATCGCGCCGATGGCGATACCGGTGATGACCGCGAGGACCAGGGCCAGCCAGGGGTTCATCCCGTTGTTCACCGCGAACACGGCGAACAGGGTCGAGGACAGACCGCTGACGGATCCGACCGACAGGTCGATCTCGCCGAGCAGCAGCACGAACACCAGGCCGATGGCGAGCATGCCGGTGGCCGAGAGGTAGTAGCTGATGTTCGAGAGGTTGTCGGCGCTCAGGAAGCGGTCGTTCTGGAGCTGGAAGATCGTCCAGATGACGATCAGGCCGACGACCACCGGGAGCGAGCCCAGCTCGCCGCCCTTGACCTTGCGCTTGAACTCGGTGACGTAACCCCGCAGGCCCTCCTCACGGACCAGCAGACGCGGGTCGACGACGGCGACCGGGGCGGCCGTGGGGTCGTCCGCGGGGGCGACGGTCTCCTGGCCCTCGACGACGCCCTCGGCCTTGGCGACCTTCTCGGGCTCGGGGTTGCCGCTCTTCACGGTCTTCGACGTGTCGCTCACTGTGCCGCCTCCGCGGTGCGCCGCCCCGCACGACGGGTCACGGCGTTGTCCGTGGCCCCGGTGATCGCGGCGATGATCTCTTCGTGGCTGGTGTCCTTCACCGGGAAGGAGCCGTTGTTCTTGCCCAGGCGCAGGACGGCGACGGTGTCCGCGACCGCCTTGACGTCGGCCATGTTGTGGCTGATGAGGATGACGCCGAGGTTGCGCTCGCGAAGCCGCTCGACCAGGTCGAGGACCTGCGCGGTCTGCTCCACGCCGAGGGCCGCGGTGGGCTCGTCGAGGATGACGACCTTCGGGTCGCCGATGAGGGCGCGGGCGATGGCGACGACCTGGCGCTGACCGCCGGAGAGGCTGGCGATCGGGATGCGCACGCTCGGGATGCGGATCGAGAGCGTGGAGAGCAGCTCGCGGGCGTTCTTCTCCATCGTCACCTCGTCGATGACGCCGCGGTGCAGCAGCTCACGACCGAGGTAGAGGTTGCCGACCACGTCGAGGTTGTCGCAGAGCGCGAGGTCCTGGTAGACGGTGGCGACGCCGAGTCCCTGGGCGTCGTGCGGCTTGGTGATGCTGACCGGCTTGCCTTCCCACTCGATGACTCCCTCATCGATGGGGTGGACGCCGGCGATCGTCTTGACCAGGGTGGACTTACCTGCGCCGTTGTCGCCCACCAGGGCGACCACTTCTCCGGCGTGGACCTCCAGCTCGACGTCGGTGAGTGCCTGCACTGCACCGAATCGCTTGGAGACTCCGCGCAACGCCAGCACGGGCGTAGCGGACACGTGAACCATCTCCTTCGCCGCCTGACCGGCGGGGATGCCGCGCTTGGGGTGGGGCGCGGAGGGACGTGCGGGACCGGGCGGGAGCGCCTCGGTGCCGTACGAGGTTTACAAGATGAACATGCGCGAATCCGTGGCACTTGGCAACGGCTCCGTCCGACGCCCGCCCCGGCAGCGGGGTGTGAAGGTGGGGCAGGCGTCGGCGGGGTCTCGCGGGACCGCGCGGTGCGGTCGGGGCCCGGACCCCTCAGCGGGATCCGGGCCGCGGTGCGCGCTGTGGCGCGTTCCGCTTACTGAAGGCCGGCGGCCTTGCACGCGGCGGCGTACTCCGCGGTGCAGATCTCGGCGACCGTGTACAGCTTGTCCTTGATGACCGTGTCGTTGATGTTGGCCTTGGTGACCGACACCGGCGTCAGGAGCTGCGCGGGGACCTTGTCGCCGGAGCCACTGGTCACCTCGCTCGTGGCCAGGGACTTGATGTCCTTGCCCTCGAGCAGGTTGACCGCGAGCTGGGCGGCGGCGTCGGCCTGCGGCTTGAACGCCTTGTAGACGGTGGAGGACTGGGTGCCGGCGACGATCCGCTGGATGCCCGCGAGCTCGGCGTCCTGGCCGGTCAGCGGGATGCCGCTGATCTTCGCGCCCTTGAGGGTGTTGGCGATGCCACCGGCCATGCCGTCGTTGGCCGAGTAGACGCCGGCGATGTTCTTCGCGCCGAGCTGGGTGATGGCCGCGGACATCTTCTGCGCGGCGACCGTGTCCTTCCACAGGCCGGACTGCTCGTAGGCGATGTCGACCTTGCCGTCGAGCGCCTTGTGGGCACCCGCCTTGAACTGGCCGGCGTTCGGGTCGGCGTCGTCACCGTTGATCATGACGACCTTGGCCTTCGGGGTCGCCTTGTCGCCGAGGGAGGCGAGCAGGGCCTCGCCCTGGAGCTGGCCGACCTTGACGTTGTCGAAGGAGACGTAGGCCGAGACCGGGCCCTGGGCGAGACGGTCGTACGCGATGACCTTGACGCCCTTGTCCACCGCGGACTGGATGGAGGACTTGATGGCGGCCGAGTCCTGCGCGGAGACCACGATGACCTTGACGCCCTTGGTCACCATGCTGCTCATCTGCTGCGCCTGCTTGGCCGGGTCGGCCGCGGCGTTGGCGTACTGCACGTCACAGTCGTCGCAGAGTTCCTTGACCTTGGCCTCGAAGAACGGCCGGTCGAACTTCTCGTAGCGCGTGGTGACGCTGTCGGGGAGCAGAAGGCCGATGGACTTGTTGTCCGAGCCGCTGCTGCCGGAGTCGTTGTCGTCGTCGCCGGCCTTGCCGCACGCGGCAATCGAGAGCGCCATGGACACGGCGGTGGCGCCGATCACGACTCTACGCATCGTAGCGTTCATTGGGGTGTGCCTCCCTGACAGGGCCGCAACGCTGCGGCCGAGGTGGCTCGAAGTCAACTCGGCCGCAAGTTCGACGTCAAGAAGTAAATACTTAACGAGATGGCAACGGCGTCATGCGTTCTCTAAGTGAAGGCAGGTGTCGCGCTGGACAGAGACCCGTCCAAAAGGGTCGAATCACCCATCTCGCTGAGTGCGAGAGCGAGTGCTCCGAGCACCTCCGCACGACCCCCGAGTGCCCCTGGGAGAACGGAAAGCTGACGCGCCGCACTGGGGATCGCATAGCGGCCGACGGACTCTCTGATCGGGCCGAGCACCAGCTCACCGGCCTCGGCGAGATCACCGCCCAGGACCACTCGGCTCGGGTTCAACAGGTTGCAGAGATTGGCGACTCCACTGCCGATGTGACGGCCGACGTCGGCGATCACCCGACGGCAGCCCGGGTCTCCGTCCCTGGCCAGCCGCACGACGCCTTCCATCGTCAGATCCGTGCCGTGACTGGACTGGAGGAGCGGCAGCACATAGCGCGCGGCCGCGAAGGTCTCCAGGCAGCCCCGGTTTCCGCAGCGGCAGACCGGGCCGGATTCATCGAGTGTAATATGCCCGATTTCTCCCGCAGTGCCGCCGGGGCCGCGATAGATCTTCCCCTCGATCACCAGACCGGCCCCCACACCGCTCGCGACCTTGATGTAAGCAAGATCACGTACGCCCCGGCCGCTGCCCCAGACCATCTCGCCCAGGGCGCCCAGATTGGCGTCGTTGTCCACGTGCACCGGTACTCCGAGGCGCCCCCGCAGCTCCTCGGCGGGTCTGGTGCCGATCCAGCCGGGCAGGATCGCCGACGAGCCCAGCGTGCCGGACTCCAGATCGATGGGCCCCGGCACGCCGAGGCCCACCCCCGCGATCTTCGTCCGGTCCACCCCGGTGGCCTCGATCAGCCGGCTGACCAGTTGTTCCGCCCGGTCGAAGCCCTGGGAGGACGAGGCGTCCACGTCCAGCGGTTCGGACTCCTCGGCGAGCACCTGATGGGCCAGATTGCCGACGGCGACCCGTAGATGGGTATGGCCGAAGTCCACCCCGATGACGATGCCGGCGTCCCCGCTCAGCGATACGCTGCGGGCCCGGCGTCCGCCGGCGGAGGTGGGCGTGACCTCGACGGTCCCGCCGTCCTTCAGTTCCCGCACGATGTTGGAGACGGTCGCCGCCGACAGACCGGTCGTCCGGGCGATCTCCGCCTGGGTGAGGGACCCCGCCAGGCGCACGGCACGTACGACCCGCTCCAGGTTGGCTCGGTGCAGCGACGACTGCGACCCCGGAGTCTCCACGACGACCTCCTGCGCGCGGGACCGCTTCGATGAGGCCCCGTCCATGTCCAACTAGTGAACTCTAAGCTGAGCTGTTCGGGTTGCCTCCCGTCAAGAGGTTGAACAGTTTCCACACGGTCGGACACTTCTGGCACCGGTGACGCTCCGTATCGTCGCGGGGTGTGCGGGGGTGGCTGCGGGGTGTTGCGGGAAAGCCCTTCCAGGTGGTGAACGCCGAGTGCGAAACCGGCCGGGGAGCGATGAAAAGCGGCGTACACGGACACCGCGTGCGGCGGAGATCCATGTACGCCGCGTGAAGGCGCGCGGTCTACTTGAGCGCGCCCGCGGTGAGTCCCTGCACCACCTGCCGCTGGAAGACGATGTACGCCCCGAGGACCGGCAGCATCGCCATCACCAGCCCCGCGAACAGGCCCGACCAGTCGCCCTTGTAGCCCTGGCTGACCGCGAGCTGGACCAGGCCCTGGGTGAGGACGCGCTTGTCCGGGTCGGTGTTCAGGACCGTGGGGAGCATGTACTGGTTCCACTGGCCCAGGAAGTTGAAGATGCCCACGCTGATCAGGCCCGGCTTGGCCATCGGCAGCATGATCTGGAAGAACGTCCGGCTGTGCGAGGCACCGTCGACGAAGGCCGCCTCCGCCACCGAGGACGGCAGCGTGCGGAAGAACGCCGTGAGGAAGAACACCGTGAACGGCAGCGAGTAGGCGATGTAGACCAGGATCAGCCCGTGCAGCGTGTTGAGCAGGCCCATGTTGTTCACCACATAGAACAGCGGGACCAGCGCCAGCATGATCGGGAAGCTCATGCCGCCCACGAACAGGTAGTAGATGAAGCGGTTGCCCGGGAAGTCGAACCGGGCCAGCACGTAGGCCGCCATCGAGCCGAGGACCAGGGTGCCGATCAGCGAGCCGCCCACCACGAGGATCGTGTTGAGGAAGTAGTCGCTCATGTTGGCCTGGGTCCAGGCCCGCGACCAGTTGCCGAAGTGCAGCCGGTCCGGCAGCGACCAGGGCGAGCCGAAGATGGAGCGGTCGTCCTTGAAGGACGTCATCACCGCCCACAGCAGCGGCAGGACCACCATCACGGCCCAGAGCACCAGGACGCCGTGCGAGAAGACGTTCAGGACCCGGCCGTCGGACCCGCGCCGCGGCCGCTTGCCGCCGGCCGGCAGGTCGATCTTGGTGACGGGCAGGGACGCGGGGGGTTCGGTCGTCTTCATCAGTACTCCAGCCGCTCGCGCCGCCCCAGCCGCATCACGACGGCGGCGAAGGCCAGCGTCACGACGAGCAGCGCGACGCCGATGGTGGTGGCGTAGGCGGCCTGACCGTCCCGGAACGCCCTCTGGTACACGTACAGGACCATCACGGTGGTCGAGTAGTCGGGACCGCCCGGACCGGTCGTCATGATCTGCACGACCGCGAACGACTCGGCGCCCAGGGCCAGGATGCCCATGTAGACCCAGCCGGACTGCACGGTGTCCCAGAGCAGCGGCAGGGTGATCCGGAAGAACGTGGTGGAGCGGTTCGCGCCGTCCAGCAGCGCCGCCTCGTACAGGTCGGCCGGGATCGAGGCCATGCCCGCCGAGAACAGGACGACGAAGAAGCCGACCGTGGACCAGACGAGCACCGCCATCACGCACCACAGCGCGAGGTCCGGGTCGCCCAGCCAGAGCGGCTGGACGCCGTCGAGACCCACACCCCGCAGGAACGAGTTGATCGCGCCGCTGTCCGGGTTGTACGCGAAGGCGAACAGCAGCGCGACGATGGCGATCGAGAGCACCTGCGGGAAGAAATACACGATCTTGTAGAAGGACGAGCCCCGCACCCCGGAGACGACCGGACCGCTCTTTCTGCGCCGGCCGCCCACATTGATCATGAAGGAGAGGAACAGGGCGAACCCGATCGTCACGACCGGCACCAGGAGGGCGAACAGCAGACTGTGCTGGAGTGACTTCCAGAAAATCGGGTCGTCCAGCATCCTGCGGTAATTGTCGAGACCGACCATCTTGAATTCGGGGCTGAGACCGGTCCAGTCCGTGAACGAGTAGTAGATGGACTGGATGAACGGCCAGACCACGAAGAGTGCGTACAGTCCCAGGGGCAAGGCCAGAAACCCCACGATGAACCGGTACTTGCCGTGTTGCATCGCCACTCCGGTGCCGTCGTGAATGCGGTCGCTGATGCGGTTACTGATGCTTGTAGTGCTTGATCGAACTGTCCTTGGCGGCCGCGTCGGCATATCCCTGGATCTTGGTGACGGCCTCCGCCGGAGTGAGCCGGCCGGCCATCATCTCGCCGAGCCCGCCGACACCGATCTGCTCCTTCTGCAACTGGACGTACCAGTCCTGGAGCCGCGGGTTCACCACGTTGTCGCCGGCCTTGTCCAGCGCGGCCACACCGGACTTCAGACCCGGGGTGAGCGTGATGCCGTCGGTGCCGCCGTTGAACGCGGTGAGCGACTTGACCTTGGCGGTGAAGTTCCTCGACGACGCCTCGCTCAGCATGATGCGGAGCTGCTCCATGCCGCCGGAGGTGTTCTTCGCCTTGGCGGGGACGATGAACGGCTCACCGCCGGAGGCCCAGATGGTGCCGAACGGCATCTTGTCGGAGGAGTCGATACCGGTGGGCGCGGAGACCGCGAGGTCGAAGTCGGCCGGGATGACGTTCGCCGACTCGTTCTCCACCCAGGAGCCGTTGGGCAGGAACAGCGCCTTGCCCTGCGCCCAGGCGGTCTGCGACTGGATGTGGTCCAGGCCGGGGGTGCCCTTGAGGACGTAACCCTTCTTGTACAGCTCGTAGTACGCCTCG
>NZ_JAANNX010000041.1:0-43858 GCF_013363615.1 Streptomyces sp. CAI-85
TGCGCAGCGCCTCCGGCTCGACCTTGAGGAACGTGCGCCCGTCGGCCTCGAAGGTGGAGACACCTTCGGAGGTCACCAGCCGGTAGGGGGTGGTGTCCTCTCCCATGGGGAGCAGATCGGTGTACGCGAACTCAGGCATCGTCGCCCATTCCTCACTCGACGGACTGCGGCGCCTGCCGAACGGAGGCAGGCTTCACCAGCGTAGAACCTGCCTCCGACGGCGAGCTTGTGAGGTAAGGCTCAGTTGGGGCTATCGCGATCTATCGTGTTTGGGTACGCTGCTGTCGTGGACCTTCAGAAGCATGCCGCCACCGCCCCCACACCCCCCGGCGCCCTGCGCGCCTCGGACGCGGACCGCGACCGGGTCGCCGACATCCTGCGCGAGGCCCTCGCCGAGGGCCGGCTCACCGCCGACGAGCACGCCGAGCGCGTCGAAGGCGTCCTGGCCGCCAAGACGGTCGGCGAGCTGGAGGTCTTCATACGGGACCTGCCGGCGGCGCACGAGCGGCGCGCGAGCCCCCTGTCCGCCCCGCCGCGCCCCACCGCGGGAGCGATCCCCGCCGACCCCGACGACAACGTGATCGCGGTGTTCAGCAGCGCCGTCCGCCGCGGCCGCTGGCGCGCCGGCCGCCGGATCCACGCGTACGCGATCTTCGGCAGCGTCGAGATCGACCTCAGCGAGGCGCTCTTCGAGTACCAGCAGGTGGTGATCAAGGCGTTCGCCGTCTTCGGGAACGTCGAGGTCCGCGTCCCGGAGAACGTGTCGCTGTACGGCACCGGCGGCGGAGTCCTCGGCAACTTCGAGATCGACACGCTCGACGCGCTCTCGCCCGAGGCGCCGGTCGTCTACGTCGACGGCTGGGCGGTGCTGGGCAATGTCGAGGGCCGCCCGAAGCGCGGCAAGCTCGTCGAGGACATTCTCGATCGCGTCTCGCGCAAGGTCGACAAGAAACTGCGCAGACATCTGGGCCATTGACGGTCGGCCTGTGAACTGTTGACGGTCGCGAATCGCCCGGTCCGGAACCGGGCGGTCCGCGGGGTGGCGTACGGCGGTCTTCGAAAGCCGGTGGTTCGGAACTGAGTGCATAGGCGCGCGCACAGCGGGTAGGGCTTGCTGCATCGCCTCTTCGCATCGCTCGTCCGCACCACCTCGCCGCATCGCCTCTCGCTCGCGAAGCCGTCGTCAGGAGTAGACCCGTGCTGCAACCGCCGCATTCGTCCCTGAAGGTCGCCGCCGTCCCGGCCCAGCGAGTGTCGGCGCGGGACAGGGACCAAGACGCTCCCTGGCACACCGAGGCGGTGTGCCGTCGCGACGAGGCGGGACTGTTCTTCGCGCCGTCCAAGGAACCCACCGCCGCCCGGCTCTCCCGCGAGGAGGCCGCCAAGCGGGTCTGCGGCGGCTGTCCGGTCATGGTGGAGTGCCGCGAGCACGCCCTCCTCCAGCCCGAGCCGTACGGCGTGTGGGGCGGCCTGACCGCCGCCGAGCGCCGCGTGGTGCTGGCCCGGCGCCGGCGCCGTGACATGGAGCTGAAGAAGGCGGCCCGCACGTCCGGCCGTATAGCCCAGGCGGGCTGAGACTCCCGCCCACCCCTCGGCACGCCAGTGGGGCGCCCCCTCCGCACCGGGGACGCCCCACTCGCCGTAGGCCCTGCCGAGCCCTGCCCGACCCTGCCGGGTCCTAACTGTGCGCAGGTCCTGCTTCGCGCAGGTCCTACTTCGCGCGGTCGAAGTCGATCGCGCTGTACGCCCGCAGCTTGCTCAGCCGGTGCTCGGAGTCGATCCGGCGGACCGTCCCCGACTTCGACCGCATCACGATCGAGTCGGTGGTCGCCGTCTCCGACCGGTACCGCACGCCGCGCAGCAGCTCACCGTCGGTGATCCCGGTCGCGACGAAGAACACGTTCTCGCCCTGGACCAGGTCCTCCGTGGTCAGCACCCGGTTCAGGTCGTGGCCCGCGTCGATCGCCCGCTGCCGCTCCTCGTCGTCCTTGGGCCACAGCTTGCCCTGGATGGTGCCGCCCAGACACTTCACCGCGCAGGCCGAGATGATGCCCTCGGGCGTCCCGCCCACGCCGAGCAGCAGGTCGATGCCGGTGCCCTCGCGCAGCGCCAGGATCGAGCCGGCCACATCGCCGTCCGAGATCAGCTTGATGCGCGCCCCGGTCGCCCGGATCTCCTCGATCAGGCCCTGGTGCCGCGGCCGGTCCAGGATGACGACGGTGACGTCCTCCGGCGTGACCCGCTTGGCCTTGGCGACCCGGCGGATGTTGACCTCGACGGGCGCGTCGATGTCGACGAACTCGGCGGCCTCGGGGCCGGTGACGAGCTTGTCCATGTAGAAGACGGCCGACGGGTCGAACATGGCGCCCCGCTCGGTCGCCGCGAGGACGGCGATCGCGTTCGGCATGCCCTTGGCCGTCAGCGTGGTGCCGTCGATCGGGTCCACGGCGATGTCGACCTCGGGACCGGTGCCGTCGCCGACCCGCTCGCCGTTGTAGAGCATCGGCGCCTCGTCCTTCTCGCCCTCGCCGATGACGACCACGCCGTTCATCGAGACGGTCGAGACGAGGGTCCGCATGGCGCGCACCGCGGCACCGTCGGCGCCGTTCTTCTCACCGCGCCCCACCCACCGGCCGGCGGCCATCGCGGCGGCTTCGGTCACACGGACCAGTTCCAGGGCGAGGTTGCGGTCGGGAGCTTCGGACGGGACATCGAGTTCGGACGGCAGATGATGATGCTCGGTCATCGGAGCGCACCTTTCTGATACGACGACGGCCGGATGAGGGTTCGAGGCCCGACTCTATCGTCAGTCCGACAAAATGAGCAGGGGACCCCACGGATGAGCGCACCGGGCACCTGCGACGATAGGGGCGTGGCAGGTTCGAACGGCAAGCAGAAGTCGGCCCGGGACATGATCCTCTCCCTGGGTCTCATCATCATCGCGGCGTGGGTGATCTACCTGTTCGTCCCGCACGATGATCGCGCTCCCGACATCCAGCGGGTCGACTACCGCGTCGAGTTGCTCACGGCGCGCCGTGCGGCGTCGTACCCGGTGGCCGCGCCCGAGGGCCTGCCCGAGGCATGGAAGGCGACCTCCGTCCGCTTCGACGGCGCCGACTCCGACGCCTGGCACCTCGGCTTCCACGCCCCCGACGGGGAGTACGTGACGATCGAGCAGTCCACTCAGAAGCGCGCCCGGTTCATCGACGAGGCCAGCCAGGGCTCCACGGCGACCAAGGCCACCGACGAGATAGACGGCCGCACCTGGACCCGCTACACCGGCGGCCGCTACGACGCGCTCGTCCTGGAGGACACCGACGGCTCCACGACGGTCGTGGCGGGCACGGCGTCCTTCGAACGGCTGCTGGAGATGGCGAAGGCGCTGAAGACGGCGTGAGCGCCTAGCGCGTACACGGACGTGAGGCCCCCGGCGATCGCCGGGGGCCTCACGTGTGCCGTCGGCCGTGCGGCCGGCCGTCTCAGACGGTGGTGACGACCTCGTCGTACGACAGCCGCGGGTTGCGCGGGAACCAGGCGTCCTCGCCCGGGCGGCCGATGTTCACGACCATCAGCGGGGTGTGGTCGCCGTCCAGGAACTCCTTGCGGACGCCCTCGAAGTCCAGACCGGTCATCGGGCCGGCGGCCAGACCGGCGGCGCGCACGCCGATGATGAAGTACGCGGCCTGGAGGGCGGCGTTCAGCGCGGCGGCGGACTCGCGGACCGGGCGCTCGGCGAAGAAGACGTCCTTGGCCTGCGGGAAGTGCGGCAGGAGCTGCGGCAGCTCCTCGTGGAACTCGTTGTCCGCGGAGAGGATCGCGACCAGCGGGGCGGCGGCCGTCTTGGCCTGGTTGCCCTCGGCCAGGTGCTTGACCAGGCGCTCACGGGCCTCGGCCGAGCGGACCAGGGTGATGCGCAGCGGGGTCTGGTTGAACGCGGTCGGACCGTACTTGACCAGGTCGTAGATCGCCTGGACCTGCTCCTCGGTCACCGGCTCGTCGGTGAAGGTGTTCGCGGTGCGGGCCTCGCGGAACAGCAGGTCCTGGGCGGCGGGGTCAAGAACGAGAGACATCTGTCGACTTCCTCGGGTACGCGTCCGGATCCGGGAACACCGGACCGGCTGACAGGCATGACCGTACGCCAATGAAGTTCAAGGTTCAACAAAATGCGGATGCTGGTGATCCGCTTCACAGCACCCCGGGTGCTTCTAGTCCCCCCGCTTCTCCCCCTCTTCCTCCTCCGCGGCGAGGGCGGCGTCCAGGCGGGCCCGCGCGCCCTCCAGCCAGCGCCGGCACACCTTGGCCAGCTCCTCGCCGCGCTCCCACAGGGCGAGGGACTCCTCCAGTGACGTGCCCCCCGCCTCCAGACGGCGGACGACCTCCACCAGCTCGTCGCGCGCCTGCTCGTAACCCAGGGCTTCCTCGGTCTTGCCCGTCATACGTCCCGTCCTACCCGTCCTAGTTGTCGGCGTTGCCGGTGTTGCCGGTGTTGTCGGCCCGGACAGTGAACTCGCCCTCGGCGACCCGCGCGCGCAGCACCTCGTCCGCCGCCACCTCCGCCGGATCCCGGACCACATGCCCGTCGGCCCGCTGGAGCACCGCGTACCCCCGCTGGAGCGTCGCGGCCGGCGAGAGGGCCACCACGCGTGCGTGCGTGTGCGTCAGCTCCGAGTCCGCGCGGTCCAGGAGATGCCGCAGACACCGCCGGGAACGGTCGGCCAGCGAGGCGACCTGGTCCGCACGCCCGTCGATCATCCGGTGCGGATTCTGGAGCACCGGCCGGGCCAGCGCATGGGCGAGCCCGCGCTCCTCCCGCTCCACGAACCCCTCCACACAGCGCCGCGCCCGCCCGCGCAGCATCCGCACCCGCTCCAGCTCCTCGCCGACGTCCGGGACGACCTTCTTCGCCGCGTCCGTCGGCGTGGACGCCCGCAGGTCGGCCACATGGTCGAGCAGCGGATTGTCCGGCTCGTGCCCGATCGCCGAGACCACCGGCGTACGGCAGGCCGCGACCGCGCGGACGAGCTGCTCGTCCGAGAACGGCAGCAGATCCTCCACGCTGCCGCCGCCCCGGGCGACGATGATCACGTCGACCTCGTCCAGCGCGTCCAGCTCCTTCACCGCCTGGACGACCTGCGGCACCGCGTGCACCCCCTGCACCGCGACATTGCGCACCTCGAAGCGGACGGCGGGCCAGCGGTGCCGGGCGTTCTCCAGGACGTCCCGCTCGGCGGCCGACGCGCGGCCGCACACCAGCCCGACGAGCTGCGGCAGAAAGGGCAGCGGTTTCTTCCGGTCGAGCGCGAAGAGGCCCTCCGCCGCCAGCGACTTCTTGAGCTGCTCCAGCCGCGCCAGCAGCTCCCCGACGCCCACCGGCCGTATCTCCACGGCCCGCAGCGAGAGCTGCCCGCGCGGGGCGTACCACTCCGGCTTCGCGTGGACGACGACCCGGGCGCCCTCCCCGACGACGTCCGCCACCGCGTCGAACACCTGGCGGTAGCACGTCACGCCCACCGAGATGTCGTGCGAGGGGTCGCGCAGGGTCAGAAAGACGACGCCCGCTCCCGGGCGCCGCGACAACTGGGTGATCTGACCCTCGACCCACACCGCGCCGAGCCGGTCGATCCACCCCCCGATGAGCCGCGACACCTGGCCGACGGGCAGCGGGGCGTCCGCGGACGTGTTCACAGCCATGCGACCGAGCGTAACGGCCGCCACCGACAACGCCGCTCGGACCGACGCGGGCCTTCGCGGATGAACGGCGGAGGAACGGCGGGGCTTCACTCCGGAGGGGAACTCCGAGGCCCGGGACACGGCCGTACGATGGGACGCATGACTGCTTCGCCTGGCCGCCGCCGTGTCCTGCTCGCCGCCCCCCGGGGCTACTGCGCGGGCGTCGACCGCGCCGTGATCGCCGTCGAGAAGGCCCTGGAGCAGTACGGGGCCCCGGTCTACGTCCGCCACGAGATCGTCCACAACAAGTACGTCGTGCAGACCCTGGAGAAGAAGGGCGCCGTCTTCGTCGAGCGGACGGAGGAGGTGCCGCCGGGCAACATCGTGATGTTCTCGGCGCACGGCGTCGCCCCGGTCGTCCACGAGGAGGCCGCGCGCGGGAGGCTCGCCACCATCGACGCGACCTGCCCGCTGGTCACCAAGGTCCACAAGGAAGCCGTCCGGTTCGCCAACGACGACTACGACATCCTGCTGATCGGTCACGAGGGCCACGAGGAGGTCATCGGCACCTCCGGCGAGGCCCCCGAGCACATTCAGCTCGTGGACGGCCCGGCCGACGTCGCCAAGGTCGAGGTCCGCGACGAGTCGAAGGTCGTCTGGCTCTCCCAGACGACGCTGAGCGTGGACGAGACGATGGAGACCGTCGACGCGCTCAAGGAGAAGTTCCCGCAGCTCATCTCCCCGCCGAGCGACGACATCTGCTACGCCACGCAGAACCGCCAGCTCGCGGTGAAGCAGATGGGCGCCGAGGCGGAGCTGGTCATCGTGGTCGGCTCGCGCAACTCCTCCAACTCGGTGCGGCTCGTCGAGGTCGCCAAGCTCGCCGGGGCGCGGGCCGCGTACCTGGTGGACTTCGCCAGCGAGATCGACGAGGCGTGGCTGGAGGGCGTGACCACGGTCGGCGTCACCTCCGGCGCCTCGGTGCCCGAGGTCCTCGTCGAGGAGGTGCTCGGCTGGCTCGGCGAGCGCGGCTACGCGGACGTGGAGCTGGTCAAGGCGGCCGACGAGCACATCACC
The DNA here is from genome assembly GCF_013363615.1 of Streptomyces sp. CAI-85. NCBI lineage: Bacteria > Bacillati > Actinomycetota > Actinomycetes > Kitasatosporales > Streptomycetaceae > Streptomyces > Streptomyces sp. CAI-85. The sequence continues at coordinate 6,748 of NZ_JAANNX010000041.1, forward strand.
TTCTCGCTGCCCAAGGAACTCCGGCGTGACCTGCGCGAGGAGGCGGCGGCGCTGGTGGCCGAGCGGGGCGGCAGCGGCCCCGCGACCTCGCCGACTGAGTGACTGTCAGTCGATCGTCGTAACGTAGGGCCATGCAGATCTTCGGCGTGGACATCGGCGGATCCGGGATCAAGGGCGCCCCTGTGGACCTCGACAGGGGCGACCTGGCCCAGGAGCGCTTCAAAGTGCTCACCCCGCACCCGGCGACGCCCGACGGCGTGGCTGACGGCGTGCGGCAGGTCGTGGAGCACTTCGGCTGGACCGGCCCGGTGGGTCTGACCTTCCCGGGCGTGGTCACCGGCGGGTCGACCATCCGTACGGCGGCCAATGTGGACAAGAGCTGGATCGACACGGACGCGCGCGCGTTGTTCACCGAGCGCCTGGGCGGCCTGCCGGTGACCGTCGTCAACGACGCGGACGCGGCGGGCGTCGCCGAGGTCGCCTTCGGCGCGGGCCGCGACCGCAGCGGCACGGTCATCCTGCTGACGTTCGGCACGGGCATCGGCAGCGCCGTCTTCGTCGACGGCGTGCTCGTCCCCAACACCGAGCTGGGCCACCTGGAACTGCACGGACACGACGCGGAGAAGCGCGCCAGCTCCAAGGCCAAGGAGGACGGCGAGCTGACCTGGGAGCACTGGGCGCACCGCGTCCAGAAATACCTGGCCCACGTAGAGATGCTGTTCTCCCCGGAACTCTTCATCATCGGCGGCGGCGTCAGCCGCAAGTCCGAGAAGTTCCTCCACTACATCGAGGGCATCAGAGCCGAGATCGTCCCGGCGCAGCTCCAGAACAACGCGGGCATCGTGGGAGCGGCGATGCGGGCGGCGAAGGAGAGCTGAGGGGGCGCAGGGGGTGCTCTCCGCGGTGGTCAGGGGCGTCGGATGCGCGGCCGCGGCCGCGGTCGGGGCCGGGGGTTTGCGCGGCGGCGGGCCGTTGCCCTGCGGACGCCTCGGACGAGGATGGTCACGGCTGCGGCGAGGGTGCCGGCGTACAGCCAGCCGGCCTCGGTGGCCAGGGCCGTGACCAGGCCCATCATCCGGGCGCCGAGGCCGTCGCCGTCCTCGATCACGGGCAGCAGCCCCACGGCGAAGGCGATCGGCATGGCCACCGGCGGTGCCAGCAGGTCACCGGGGCGCACCCAGAGCCCGGTCAGGACGCTGACGGGCAGGAACAGGACGCCGTAGACCGTCAGCGACGCGCCGAAGAGCAGGCTGTCCAGGCTGCCGAGGGCGCACATCACCGCGATCGAGAACAGCCCGCTGCCGAGTCCGGTGAGCCGGGGGTTCGGCAGGCGGCGGGGGCGGGTGGAGCCGGTGGCGGCCGAGGCGGAGCCTCGCGCGGCGGGTCGGGGTACGGCCCCCGCCGTCCGTTCGGGTCCGGCCGTCCGCACGGGCCGCACGGGCCGCACGGGCCGCACGGGCCGCACGGGCCGCACGGGCCGCGTGGGCCGCGTGGGCGGCGTGGGCGGCGTGGGCGGCACGGCCTTGGGGACGGAGCGAGCCTTTCGCCCCTCCGTTCCCCCTCTTCCTTCCCGCCCCACCCGTCCGCGCGTCCGCTCCCCGCCCGCCTGGGGCGGGAGGGACGGCGCCGCCGCCGGGGTGCCGCGTCGCGGGCGGGGGTGCGGGGAACGCGTGCTTGGTTGCTCCACTGCACCAAGTTAGGTCGTTTTATGTGGCGAATCGGGCCTCAGACACGCCGGAGAGCCGACCTTGGCCGTGCGTTCGACAGGGCCGCCGGCCCGGTGCCGGGTACGCCGTAAACTGGTGGATCGGCCGGCCCTCTGCCCTGGTCCCCACGGCGGGAAGCCCCGGGAACCGGCCCCCTGGCCCTCTCACTACGGGAAGTCGCAACGTGTCGCTCACGATCGGAATCGTCGGTCTGCCGAATGTCGGCAAGTCGACCCTGTTCAACGCCCTGACCAAGAACGACGTGCTGGCGGCCAACTACCCGTTCGCCACGATCGAGCCGAACGTCGGCGTCGTCGGCGTCCCGGACGCCCGCCTGACGAAGCTCGCGGAGATCTTCGGCTCGCAGCGCATCCTCCCGGCGACCGTCGACTTCGTCGACATCGCGGGCATCGTGCGCGGCGCCTCCGAGGGCGAGGGCCTGGGCAACAAGTTCCTGGCGAACATCCGGGAGTCCGACGCGATCTGCCAGGTCATCCGCGCCTTCAAGGACGAGAACGTCGTACACGTCGACGGCAAGGTCTCGCCGAAGGACGACATCGAGACGATCAACACCGAGCTGATCCTCGCCGACCTCCAGACGATCGAGAAGGTCCTGCCCCGCCTCCAGAAGGAGTCGCGGATCAAGAAGGACATCGCGCCGAAGGTCAAGGCCGTCGAGGAGGCCAAGGAGATCCTGGAGAAGGGCGACACGCTGTTCTCGGCGGGCATCGTCCAGGGCTCCGGCAACGAGGAACTCCTGCACGACCTGCACCTCCTCACGACCAAGCCGTTCCTCTACGTCTTCAACGTCGACGAGGACGAGCTGACCGACGACACCTTCAAGGACGAACAGCGCGCCCTGGTCGCCCCCGCCGAGGCGATCTTCCTCAACGCCAAGCTGGAGGCGGACCTCGCCGAGCTGGACGAGGCGGACGCCATGGAGCTCCTGGAGTCCGTCGGCGCCGAGGAGCCCGGCCTGGCCACCCTGGCCCGCGTCGGCTTCAACACCCTGGGTCTCCAGACCTACCTCACGGCCGGCCCCAAGGAGTCCCGCGCCTGGACGATCAAGAAGGGCGCCACCGCCCCCGAGGCCGCCGGCGTGATCCACACCGACTTCCAGAAGGGCTTCATCAAGGCGGAAGTCATCTCCTTCGCCGCCCTGGTCGAAACGGGCTCAGTAGCAGAGGCCCGAGCCAAGGGCAAGGCCCGCATGGAGGGCAAGGAGTATGTGATGCAGGACGGGGATGTCGTGGAGTTCAGGTTCAACGTTTAGTTGATAGCCGCTTTCCGAGAATCCGGAAAGTGCAAGCCGTAAAGGGTCCGCCTTCTGAGGTGGGCCCTTTATTTCTGAAACTGGGCGAGGCGGCGCCCCTTTGGCTAGACGGTGCGGATGACAGGGGCGGGCTTGATGTCCTGGGCGGCGATGAGCGCGCGGATGTCGTCCGGGTCCGAGGTCCAGATGATGGCGCCGAGGCCGGCTGCCATGGTCACGACGGTGGCATCGACGATGTCGGAGGTGCCCGCCTTGCCGCAGAGGATGCCTGCGGCTTTGGCGGTCTCGAGGCCGACGGGTACGACGCGGCACCCGGCGAGGAACTTGCCGAGCCTGACCTGGCGGCGGGAGTCCTGCCACGCTTGGCTCACGACGACGGACGGAACGTGAATGTCACGGCCGTCTTCCAGAGCCAGGCTGTGACGCGCCCACATCTGCCGGTCGTTGTTGTCGATGGCGATGAGTGCCCCGGCGTCGTAGAGGTAGGGGATGTTCACGCGGCCGAGGTTCCCGGGCGGCTCAGGTATTCGGCGTCCGCGGCGGCCAGGTCCGCGCGGGCGGCGGCGAGCTCTTCCGGTGTGAAGGCGCCGTGCTCTGCCTGCCACTCCTGGATGACGGCCCGGCCCGCTCGCAGGCGCAGCTCGCGTTCGGCTGCTCCGGCGACTAGGCGGGAGAGCGGGATGCCTTCCTCCTCGGCGGCTCCGGCCAGGGCTTCGACCAGGGATTCTTCGAGAGTGATAGTCACCTTCTTGGTAGCCATACATCAACCATAGTGCGGTATGGCCTTCGAGGGGTCGGCTTTGCCGTCGCCGTCTCCCTGCTGTCGGTGCGCGGTGGCAGGATGCCCTGAGGATGGGTGTGGGGTGAGAGGGGCTGTGAGTGGGGCGGGGTGAGCGGGAGGTCGTCGCGGCGGGGGTGCGGCTGTGTGGGGCGGCTCGGGGCGTGGGGAGTGATCATGAGCGGGCTGTGCTGGCCGTGCGGGACGCGTTGCGGCCTCTTCATGATGCTGCCGTCGCGCGGGAGCTCGATGCCATTCCCGTCGGGCGGCTTCAGGATGTGACCGAGGGGCGGTTGCGGCTGGGGAGTGTGGAGAAGAGCGGGCTGCGCACGCTGGGGAGTGTTCTGGAGGCGGGGCCGTATCGGCTGCGGCAGATTCCCGGGGTGGGGGAGCGCACCGCCGATCAACTGCTCGCCGCCGCCCGGCGGCTCTCCGACGCCGTGCATGAGACGGTCGCCGTTCATATCGACGTGGACCGGCCGGAGCCGCTTACCACCGCGCTTGTGATGGCCCTGCATGTGCTGGTGGAGGCCGGTCCGGAGGCGCGGCGGGCGGTCGACGCGGCCGCCGGGCTGGTGGAGCGGCTGGAGCCGTTGCTCGCCGACGCCAGGCCCGCCACCGGGCGGGTGCGGATGCTGCTGGCCGGCCGGGAGAAGAAGGCGCGGGCGGTGGCGGCCGTCGCCGGGATCCGGGCGCTGGTGGAGGAGGCGGAGCGGGCGGGTGTGCCCGAGCTGCTCGCCCAGGCGTCGGTCGATCTGCTCCGGGTGCCCGCGTCGGACGTCGCGGCCTGGGTGGACTTCGAGCTGCGTTCCGCCGAGTACTACAGCCTGCTCGCCGAGATCTCCGGGCGGGCGCCGGACGCGGCCGCCGCCGAGGGCTTCCTGCCGGACGAGATCGCCGAGCGGGTCCGGACCCAGCAGCTCGACGACACGCATCGGCGCGTCTCCCTGCGGGGGTATCAGGCGTTCGGCGCGCGGTTCGCGCTCGCGCAGCGCAAGGTGATACTCGGCGACGAGATGGGGCTCGGCAAGACGATCCAGGCGATTGCCGTACTGGCCCATCTGGCCGCCGAGGGGCAGAGCCACTTCATGGTCGTCTGCCCGGCGAGCGTCCTCGTGAACTGGACCCGGGAGATCGAGGCCCGCAGCGCCCTGCGCGTCATGGTGCTCCACGGGCCCGACCGGCACGACGCGTTCGCCGACTGGAAGGGGCGGGGCGGGGTCGGGGTGACGACGTTCGACGCGTTGCGCGGGTTTCCGGCGCCTGGGGGTGGGGAGGTCGGGCTGCTCGTCGTCGACGAGGCGCACTCGGTGAAGAATCCGCAGGCCAAGCGGTCGCAGGCGGTCGCGGTGTGGGTGGAGCACTGCGGGCGGGCGCTGTTCATGACCGGGACGCCGATGGAGAACCGGGTCGCGGAGTTCCGCAACCTGGTCCGGATTCTCGACGGCGAGGTCGCCGACGCCCTCGGTGAACGGGACGCCCTCGCCGGATCGGTCGCCTTCCGCAAGGCCGTGGCCCCCGTGTATCTGCGGCGCAACCAGGAGGACGTGCTGACGGAACTCCCCAGCCTCCAGCAGACCGACGAGTGGGAGGAGTTGAGCGCGTCGGACGAGGAGGCGTACCGCGAGGCCGTGCGCGCGGGCAACTTCATGGCCATGCGCAGGGCCGCGTACGCGCGTCCCGAGAAGTCGGCCAAGCTGGACCGGTTGCGGGAGATCGTCCGGGAGGCCGGGGAGAACGGGCAGAAGACGGTCGTCTTCTCCTACTTCAAGGACGTGCTGGGCGTGGTGCGGGAGGCGCTCGGGGACGCCGAGAGCGTCTCCCTGTTCGGTCCGCTCACCGGCGCCGTCGCGGCCGGGCGGCGGCAGCAGCTCGTCGACGACTTCGCCGGCGCCTCCGGGCCCGCCGTGCTCCTGGCGCAGATCCAGGCGGCGGGCGTCGGCCTCAACATGCAGGCCGCCTCCGTCGTCGTCCTCTGCGAACCCCAGATCAAACCGACCATCGAGCACCAGGCCGTCGCCCGCGCCTACCGGATGGGCCAGGTCAGACCGGTGCGCGTGTACCGCCTCCTGGCCACCGGCGGCGTGGACGAACGCCTGGTGAGGATGCTGGAGGCCAAGACCCGCCTCTTCGACGCCTACGCCCGCCGCAGCGCCGTCGCCGAGTCCACCCCGGACGCGGTCGACATCTCGGACACCGAACTGGCCCGCCGCATCGTGGAGGAGGAGCAGGAACGGCTGGGGATGACGCGTGCGGCCATCGGTGACTGAGCTTCAAGAGCCGCTGGAATCAGGCCAGTCGGTGAGTGCGTCGAGTGATTGCGATCATGGCCGGAGGCGTCCTACGCTTGTCCGAGTCCCGCTGATTTCAGCGGACTCGGTGGCGTATTTCCGGCACCGGGAGTGATGTTCGTCAGAGCGCGCACGACGATGATGCGGGCGCTGGCGAGAGAGGGCACCAAGTCGGTTCTTGTCCACGGGGGTTCACGCGACAGAACTCGATCCGAAGAAGGCGCTGGCACTGGCCTTTGCCGGTCTGCTGTCGATCATTGTCGGTCTGGTCGCCGCGATCACGCTGGACACCATGGAGAAGAGCGCCTCCGGGTGGGCATGCGTGGGCGTCGGGAGTGCCGCGTGGGCGGCCCTGTTCTTCGGTTCGGTCGGGGTGATCGGGCTCTTCGAGTTCACCGACACCCGGCCGGTGGCGGCCCCGCCGCAGGCGCAGGCCCAAGCCCAGGCCCAACCTCCTCCGCCGGGGACGCCCGTCGCCTGAACCCGGGCCGTCAGCTCAGCCAGCCCGGTTTGATCATGCCGCTTTCGTAGGCGATGATCACGAGTTGGGTGCGGTCGCGGACGGCGAGTTTGGTCATGATGCGGCTGACGTGGGTCTTCGCGGTGTAGGGGCTGAGGACCAGGCGTTCGGCGATCTCGTCGTTGGTGAGGCCGGCGCCGACCAGGCGGATGACCTCGAACTCGCGCTCGGTGAGGACGTTGAGGCGGGGGCTGACGTCCGGCTGGACGACGCGGTCGGCGAACTCGGCGATCAGGCGCCGGGTGACCGCGGGGGCGATCAGGGCGTCGCCGCGGGCGCAGACCCGGATGCCGTGCAGGAGTTCCATCGGCTCGGTGTCCTTGACCAGGAAACCGGCGGCGCCGGCGCGCAGGGCGCCGTACACGTAGTCGTCCACGTCGAACGTGGTGAGGATGACCACCCGGACGTCGGAGAGGCGCTCGTCGGAGACGATGCGGCGGGTCGCCGCGAGGCCGTCCTCCTCGGGCATGCGGATGTCCATCAGGACGACGTCGGGGAGCAGTTCACGGGTCAGTTCGACGGCCTCGGTGCCGGTGGACGCCTCGCCGACCACCTCGATGTCGTCCTCGTCGTCGATGATGGAACGGAACCCGGCGCGGACGAGTTTCTGGTCGTCGGCGAGCAGCACTCGGATGCGTCGTGTCGTCGTCATGAGGCCACCCTAGACAGGGAGTTGTGGGGTCTCGGTGAGGGGCAGGGTCGCGTCGACGCGGAAGCCCGCGCCCGTGTCGCGTGCGGTCAGCCGGCCGCCCAGCGCGCGGGCGCGTTCGGTCATGCCGGTGATGCCGCTGCCGCGGGTCGTGGTGTCGGCGGTGCCCTGGCCGTCGTCCTCGATACGGACCCGCAGTTCGGACGGGGTGTAGGTGACGTCGATGGTGGCGTGCGCGGCCTGGGCGTGGCGGGTGATGTTGGTGAGGGACTCCTGGACGATCCGGTAGGCGGCCAGGGAGATCTTGGGGGACAGGACGGGCTGCTCGCCCTCGACGGTGACCGTCACCTTCAGGCCGGTGACCGCGGCCCGGTCGGCCAGTTCGCCGAGCCGGTCGAGACCCGCGGTCGGCGCGGTCGGCGCGGCCTCGTCCACCTGCCGCAACACCCCCAGGGTGCCCCGCAGTTCACGCAGCGCCTCCTTGCTGGTGTCGCGGACGAACTCCAGGGCGGTGATGAGTTCGGCGGTCTGTCCCGGGCGGCGGGTGCTGCGGTGCAGGGCGGCGTTGGTCTGCACATGGATCAGGGAGATGTTGTGGCCCAGCACGTCGTGCAACTCACGCGCCAGCCGCAGCCGTTCCTCGGTCGCCGACTGCTTGGCCCGTACGTCGCGCTCGCGTTCGGCGGCCAGCGCCCGCGCCTCGGCCTCGGCCAGATACGCCTGTCTGGTGCGCATCGCGTGGCTGAACGCGATCACGCTCAGGAACCAGCCGCTGAGCAGCGCGATCGACATGTTGTCCACGCTGCGCTGCTGGTCGACGACGCCCAGCTCGCCGTAGGCGATCACCAGCATGATGAGCACCGCGAGGGCGACGACGGCGGTCAACTGGCCCGATCTGGCAACGCTGTAGAGGGCGACCATGAAGACCAGGGCGGGCGTCGGGCCGTTGATGCCGGCGTGGGTGTAGTAGACGAGCGTGACCAGCAGGGCGACCACGGCGGCGGCCAGCGGACGGCGGGCGCGGAAGCCGAGGCTCAGCCAGCCGACCGTCGCGGCGGCGCAGCTCGCGAGCGCGGCGACCGCGCCGTCCGCGGTGCGGCCCAGGACGATCCAGCCCAGTTCGAGTAACTGACAGACGCCGACCAGTGCCGCCGTCCGGTCGATCCGGAAGACGGGCTCGGCCGGTGCGGCGACGGATGCGGTGGCCATGTCCATCAGGGTACGAGGGGGTGGGCGCCGGCCGGGGTGCCGTGGCCGTCGGAGGGGAGGGCGTGGGCGGCCAGGAAGTCCTGGACGACCCGTCGCACGTACTCCTCGGTGATCGGCCGTCCGGCCAGCAGCCTGCGGTACATCAGGGGCCCTGCGAGCTGGTCGACTGCGAGGTCGACGTCGAGGTCGGCCGGGAGTTCGCCGCGGGTGCGGGCGGCGTCGAGGATCGTGCGGAAGTCCTGCGAGCCGTGCCGGTAGAGATCCTCCTTCAGCCGGGCGAACACCGGGTCCACGCCCGCGCGTTCGATGACGGCGCGCAGTCCGCGGTCGCTCACCGGGTCGTGCAGCAGACCGCGCAGACCGTCGAGCTGGCGGACGAGGTCGTCGCGCAGGACGCCGGTCAGCGGCGGGCGGGCGGTGGAGATGCGCTGCGCGATCACGTCCCGGACCAGGCCGGAGGCGTCGGGCCAGTGGCGGTAGAGGGTCGAGCGGCCGACCCCGCTGCGGGCCGCGACGGCGACATGGGTCACCGCCGACCAGCCCTGCTCGACCAGCAGGTCCCGGGCGGCGGCGAGCGCGGCGGCCCGGCTGCGCTCGGCACGGGGGTCGGGGCCGCGGCCGGGGGCGTCGGGGGCGGGGACGAGGGGCGCGTGCGGGGCGGCCGGGGCGGCCGGGGGTTCTGGGGTGGTGGACATCCGGCTCCGGCTCCGTTCGGTCGTGCGCGCGGCGAGGGCGGCGCCGCGTCGGGGGTCCGGGACAGTCTGCCTCGGATCTCGCTCTGGGGCACCTTGCCCCACAGATGGCTATGGTGCATTCTGTTTCAGAGATTTAGAACAGACTGTCCCGAACATTCGGGGCAAGATGCCCCACACGGGTCTCCGTGCAGATGCCCCACAGCCCCCACAGCCCCTCAGGCAGCCCCCTCAGGACTCTCAGGAGTGAGTGATCCGTGTCCACACAGCCCCAGGCAAAGACGCCCGCGCGGGAGGCCCCGCCCGGCGGTTCCGACCACAAGTCCCTCGCCCTGACCCTCATCGCCGTCGCGCAGATGATGGTCGTGCTGGACGTGTCGATCGTGAACGTGGCCCTCCCGTCGATCCAGCGGGCGCTGGACTTCTCCGCGACCAACCTGGAATGGGTCGTCAACGCCTACGCGCTCGCCTTCGGCGGCCTGCTGCTGCTCGGTGGCCGGATCGCCGACAAGTTCGGCCGGCGCAGGGCGTTCGTCGCCGGCATCGCCCTGCTCACCGCCGCCTCCCTCTTCGGCGGCCTCGCCGACAGCCAGGAACTGCTGCTCGCCGCCCGCGCCCTCCAGGGCGTCGCCGCCGCGCTCGTCGCCCCTGCCGCGCTCGCCCTGCTCACCAGCACCTTCGCCCCCGGCGCCGAACGCAACAAGGCGATGGGCGTCTACGGCGCGGTCGCCGGACTCGGCGGCGCCCTCGGCAACGTCCTCGGCGGGGTCTTCACCGACGCCCTGAGCTGGCGCTGGGCCCTCTTCGTCAACGTGCCCATCGGCCTGCTCGTGCTGCTCGGCGCGCCCCGCGCGTTCCGCGAGTCCACGCCCACCCGCGGCAAGCTCGACCTGCCCGGCGCGATCTCGGTCACCGGCGGCACCTCGCTCATCGTGTACGGCCTGATGAACGCCGCCTCGCACGACTGGAGCGACACCGCCACCGTCGCGCCGATCGTCGGCGGCGCCGTCCTGCTGCTGATCTTCCTCGTCGTCGAGGCCCGGACGTCCTCGCCGCTGATGCCGCTGCGGATCTGGGCCTCGCCCGCCCGCTCCGGCTCCTACGTGATCATGCTGACGATCGGCGCCGCGCTGATGGCGCTCTTCTACTTCCTCACCCTCTTCATCCAGATCGTGCTCGGCTTCAGCCCGATGCGGACCGGCTTCGCCTTCCTGGCCTTCGCGGTCGGCGCGGCCGTCACCGCCACGCTGAGCAGCTCTCTCATCGCGAGGACCGGGCCGCGCGTACTGCTCGCCGTCGGCACGCTCGTCTTCGCCGCCGGGCTGTTCTGGCTGTCGGCGCTCGGCTCGGACAGCTCCTACGCCGCCGATCTGCTGGGCCCGCTGGTGCTCGGCGGCGCGGGCACCGGCCTGTGCTTCGTGCCGCTCGCCCTGGCGGCCGTCGCCGGGGTCCGCGACCAGGAGGCCGGTGTCGCCTCGGCGCTGCTCAACGCCGGCCAGCAGGTCGGCGCCGCGCTCGGACTCGCCGTCCTCGGCACGATCGCCGCGAACGCCACCGAGAGCCGGATGAAGGAGCTGCTGCCCGGTTCCGGCGGCGGCGACGCCCACGGCGGCCACCTGCCCCCGCAGATCCAGGAGGCCGTCCACGACGCCCTGTCCCACGGCTACGGCATCGGCTTCCTGGCCGCCGGGTTCGTCCTGGTCGCCGCCTTCATCATCGCCCTGTTCACCATCCACGTCTCACCGAGGGACGCGGCTCGCACGGATGTTGCGGCGGTGGCTTGAGTCGGTGGCCGGTGGCCGGTCGCCTGAGTCGGCGGCGGGTCGCCCGAGCCGGTGGGCCCGCCACTGGAGCCCGGGCTCTGGGCCTGCGGTCTCGGTCGTCCGGGCCCCCGCCGGGGCTGCGCGCTCTCGATGCCGGGCCCCGATCAGGGACCCGGTCGGGGCTGACCGAGCCAACCGGCCGTCATCGGAGCCGACCGGCCGTTGCCGGGGTCGTTCCGGGCCTGCGGTCACGGTTGTCCGGGCCCCCGCCGGGGCCGAGCGTTCCCGACGCTGGCCCCGACCAGGGCTTCGGTCGAAGCCGAGCCGTCGCGTCACCGGCCCGCCCGAGCCTGCCGCCGGGCCACCGCCGCGGCGGTCGGTGGGTCGAGCGGGTCGGCCTGCCACCGAAGCTGTTCCGAGCCTGCGGCCACGGTTGTCCCGGGCCCCGGCCGGGGCCGTGCGCTCTCGACGCCGGGTCCCGGCCAGGGCCCCGGTCGGGGCCGAGCCGCCGTGTCACCGGCCCGCCCGAGCCTGCCGTCGTGCCGCCGCCGCGGCGGTCGGTGGTCCGAGCCGGTCGGCTCGTCATCGGAGCCGTCCGAGTCGACCCGCCGCCGCCAGAGCTGTTCCGAGCCTGCCGCCACGGCCGTCCTGGTCCCCGCCGGGGCCGTGTGCTCCCGACGCCGGTCCCGACCAGGCCCCGGTCGTCACCGGACCGCCGAGTCACCGCCCCCCCCGCCACACCAGCCCGCCCCCACCCCCGTACACCCCCGCCCCGGTCACGACATCCACGCACTCGTACGACGCCCCCCCACCCATCCGAGAGGAGCCCCACATGACCGGCACCCACGCCAGTCGCACCGCGCCGGATCTCACCCTGATGTACGCCACCCACGACGCGTTCCGGCGGGACCTGGGCCTGCTGGCCGCCGCCACCCGCAACGGCGGTGCCGCCCCCGGCTCGGCCTTTCGCACCGGCTGGGACACCTTCCAGCGGTTCCTGACGATCCACCACACCGCAGAGGACGACGTGCTGTGGCCCCTGATGCGGTCCAAGCTCGCCCGTGACCCGGACGGGCTGCGGCTGATGGACGAGATGGACGCCGAGCACGCCGTCATCGACCCGATGATCGAGTCCGTCGAGGAGGTGCTCGCCGACCGGCGCCAGGACCGGCTGCCCGGGCTCGTCGCCACGGTCACCGAGAGGCTGGTGTACCACCTCGACCACGAGGAGAAGGCGGCGCTGCCCGTCGTCGCCACCCTGCTCAGCAAGGAGGAGTACGACACCTTCGGCGCCGCCCAGCGCCGGCTGCTCGGTCTCAAGGGCGGCGCCGTGTACTTCCCCTGGGTGCTCGACGGCGCCCCCGAGGAGACCAGCCGCAAGGCGCTCGGCGTGCTGCCGCCGCCGGTGCGGCTGATGTACCGGGCGGTCTGGCGGCCCCGCTATGAGAAGAACCGCCGCCCCCTGACCCGGGCGAGCGGCGGGTGAGCGGCGGGTCGGGGTCCGTCACATCTCGCGGAGCCGGGCCGCGGTGCCGTCCGTGATCTCTTTGTCCTTGCGCAGATAGCGGATCACCACGAGGAGTTCCTCTGTGGTGTACGTCAGGTGCGGCCGGGGGCTGACCGCCGCCGGACTCACCGACCGCGGCGTCCAGGACGACATCCTGGCGGGCTTCAGGTCCTGTACCGAGGACCGGCTCGGCGAGCCCGATCCCGCCGTGGTGCCCGAGAGCTGCGTCGGCACGCCCCAGGCGTCACCGCCGACCAGGCCCGTACGGCGGCCCACGTGCTCGCCGGGCACGGCCCCGAGGTGCGGGCCGCGACCTTCTCCCGCTCCTTCGGCCGCGGACTGCTGTACTCCGCGGGCCTGTTCCTCGTCATGACGGTCCTGATGGCCTCGCTGCCACGGACGGCCCGACCGCAGGAGCCCGGGGAATCCTGAGGCCGAGGGCCCGTTCCAGCGCCCTTGGACCGAGCGGATCCGACCGCGAGAACGAGTCGGGCCCGGACGGCGGTGGCGGGGGAGCCGCCGTCGTCCGGGCCCCGCTCGTCAGGGCAGCGCCTTCCTGGCCTCTCAGCGCTGCCGAATCCGCCGGTACGTCCGTGCGCGCCTCAGTGCCGTTCCCACCGCACCCCCGGCACCACCTTGGCCAGCGGCGCCGGCAGCCACCAGGCGTGCCGGCCCAGGAGCTGCATCACGGCCGGCACGATCAGGCAGCGGATCACCAGTGCGTCCACGAAGATCGCCACCGCCATGCCGAAGCCCATCTGCTGGAGCATCCGCTCCGGGCTCAGCATGAACGAGCCGAACACCACGACCATGACGGCGCCGGCCGCGATGATGACCGACCCGGTGTGTCCGAGGCCCTCCCGGACCGCCACCGCCGGGTCCTTGGCGCGCTGCCACTCCTCCTGGATCCGGGACACGAGGAAGATCTCGTAGTCCATGGACAGACCGAAGACGATGGCGAAGATGACCACCGGGAGATACGCCTCGATCGGCCCCGGCTCGACGCCGAACATCCCGTGCTGGAACACCAGCGAGATCGCGCCCAGCGCGGCCCCGATGCTCAGCAGGTTCAGCAGCGCCGCCTTCAGCGGGATCAGGACCGAGCGGAACACCACCATCAGCAGCAGCAGCGACAGCCCGACCACGATCGCCATGAAGACCGGCATCCGGGCGGCGACCTTGTCGGAGTAGTCCTCGCTGGCGGCCGTGGCCCCGCCCACCAGATAGCGGGCGCCGGTCTCTTCGGCCACCTTCGGCAGCACGTCGTCGCGGAGCGTGCCGACCAGCTCGGAGGTGCCCTCGTCCTGCGGCGAGGTGGTGGGGAACGCCATCACCGTAGCCACGTTCGGATCGTCGGTGGGGATCGGGCCGGTCGCGGCCGCCACCCCGTCGGTGTCGTTCAGCGCCGCCGCGACCGCGGTGGCCGGCGCCTCGGCCCCGTCCTCGCCCTCCACGACCACGTACAGCGGGCCGTTGAAGCCGGGACCGAACCCCTTCGACAGCAGGTCGTACGCCTCACGGCTGGTCGAGCCCGCCTTGTCGTTGCCCGCGTCGGTGAACCCGAGCCGCAGACTCAGCGCCGGGAAGGCCAGCGCGCCGAGCGCCACCACGGCCACCAGCAGCACCGCCAGCGGCCGGCGCTGCACCCCGGAGGCGAACCGGCGCCAGGCCGCACCCTCCTCGGGACGCTTCGACGCGGCCCGCTTGGCGGCCCGGGCCCTGAACTGGCGGGCGAACCGGTCGCCGAAGACGCCCAGCAGCGCGGGCAGCAGGGTGAGCGAGGCGAGCAGCGTGACCAGCACGGTCAGCGCCACCGACAGGGCCATGCCCTGGAGCGAGCCGAGCCCGAGGGCGACCAGGCCGAGCAGCGCCAGGATCACCGTCGAACCGGCGAAGAACGCGGTCCGTCCGGCCGAGTCCAGTGCCTTGACGTTCGCCTCCTCCGGCGTGGCCCCGCGCACCAGTTCACTGCGGAACCGGGCGAAGATCAGCAGCGCGTAGTCGATCCCGACCCCGAGCCCGACCAGCATCATCACGTACGGCGTGTAGTCGGCGATGGTGACGATGTGCGAGGCGACCACGATCACCGCGAGCGTCGAGCCGACCGCGAACAGCGCGGTGACGACGGGCAGTCCGGCGGCGATCAGGGTGCCGAACATGAACACCAGGATGACCAGCGCGAAGACCAGGCCGAGCATCTCGCCCCAGCCGCCCTCGCCGGTGGCCAGCTTGCGGGCCGCGCCGCCGCCCAGTTCGGCCGTCAGGCCCTGGCCCTCCACCTCCTTCACCGTGTCCAGGATCCGCTCGGTGTCCTCGCGGGGCATGTTCGGCGCGGTCACGTCGAGCACGGCGGTGGCGTAGCCGACCGTGCCGTCCCGGGAGATCGCGGACTCGTCCTCGTACAGGCTGCGCACCTGCGTGACCTTGGGCAGCTTCGCGACCTCGGCCAGCATGGCGTCGACCCGCCCGCGGACGTCGGCGCCGCGCAGTCCGTCCTCGTCGTGCAGGACGATCTGGAGGCTGTCGCCGGTCGTCGCCTTGCTGCTGTGGTTGAGCAGGTCGGCGGCGGCCTGGGACTCGGTGCCGGGCAGCGAGTAGTTCTCGCGGTAGTCGTCGCCGCCCGACGCGGCCGCCCAGACGCCGACCAGCACGACGATCCACAGCGTCAGGGCCAGCCGGCGGCGCCGGTGCGAGAAGCGCGCCACCCGGGCGAACACCCCCGCGACGACGGGCGGTTGGGTACCCGACTCCGGGGCGCGGGGATCCTTCTCGGTCAGGGACATAGGGCTCACTTCCGTACGATCCGGTGCGCCTGGGCGCGCGGGGGACACAGGGGTAAAGGGGACAGGTGGGTGAGGGCGTTGCGGGTCAGAGGGCCGACGGGCGGAAGCCGCCCCGGCGCACCAGCCGCCACAGCCACAGATGGGCCGCGAGCAGCAGCGGCAGCGCTGCCAGGGACAGCGGGACGATCAGCCGGAGCGCGGTGTTGCTCGCCGCGTGCTCGGTCAGCGGCAGCCGCGCCCCGGCCAGCACCGCGAGCGTGGCGCTCACCAGCGAGGTCAGCAGCAGCGAGTGCCGGCCGCCGCGCCCGCCCCGCCCGGTCAGCCGCTGGGCGCGTGCGAGCGGCGTCCCGGTCAGCCGCAGGGTCGCGAAGCCGAGGCCGTGGGCGAGGAAGAGCAGCAGCATGAACAGCGTGGTCAGCGCGCCGAGTCCGAGGGCGGTGGGCTCGGTCGCGGAGTCGTTCAGCAGCGAGGCGATCAGCCAGCCCCAGCCGCCCGCGGCGAGCCAACTGCCGCCGCAGACCAGCCAGTCGGCGGCCGGACCCATCCCGGCCGCCCGCCACCACAGTCCGGCGTCGCGGATCATCCAGCCCGCGATCAGCGGCACGAACACCACCAGCAGTCCGCTGAACACCTCGCCCTCCAGGGTGGGGAAGGCGCCGATGAACAGTCCGGCCGCGGCCACCAGCCACACCTCGTTGACCAGGAACAGGGGCCAGATCGCGGACACCGTACGGTGCCGTTCCTCCTCGGTGCGGCCCAGACAGGGCAGCAGCATGCCCAGCCCGAGATCGGCGCCGCCCAGGACGACGTATCCGACGAAGAAGAAGCCGAGCAGAGCCACGGCAAGGGTTTCCATGGACGACGTTCCCTCTCAGTACGCGACGGCTCAGTACGCGACGGCCGCGGTCGGTTCGGTGGGTTCGGCGCGTTCCGGCTCCGGCACCTGCGGGCCCTGCCGTACGGCCCGCAGCAGCACCCACCAGTTGCCGACGATCAGCACCGCGAACAGCGGTACGAAGACGGCCAGGGACAGCCACATCCGGCCCGCCGTCACATGGGACACGGCGTCCTCCGTGCGCAGCAGCCCGTAGACCACCCAGGGCTGCCGCCCGGCCTCCCGGAACACCCAGCCGGCGGTCATCGCGACGAACGGCAGCGGCACCAGCGTCATCAGCGCCAGGTGCCAGCGGCGGGACCCCACGGCCCAGCGCCGCACCGACACCAGGACCAGCGAGACCAGCACGGCCAGGGTCAGGACCCCGAACACCATCAGCATCACCAGTCCGGCGCCCCGGGTCAGCGTCTCCGGCGGTACGTAGTTCCCGGGGCCGAACTCCCGCACCATCTCGGCCTGGAGCCGGGCCACTTCGGCCTTGTCCTCGTCGAAGACGGCGGCCTTGAGCGGATGCCACTCCTCGATCTCGCCGAACTGCATCCCGCCGAACGCCACCGTCAGCAGCAGCGCGGGCAGCGCCGTGAACACGCCGACCCGCAGCGAGCGGCGCAGCAGCCCGTCCTCGTCGGCGGTCCTTCTGCGCAGGTGGTAGGCGCTGACGCCGGCCATGAACACCGCGGCGGTCAGCAGCGCGCCGCCCAGGATGTGCCCGAGGGCCAGCAGGGCGTTGGGGTTGGTGAGCAGCGCCGAGGTGTCCGACAGCACGAGCCGGCCGTCCGCGCCCTCGGCGTGCCCCACCGGGCGGTTGAGGAAGCCGTTGGTGACGAGCACCCAGTACGCCGACAGGTAGGCGGTCAGGGTCACCACCCACAGCACGCCCAGGTGGACCCACTTGTCGAACCGGCCCCAGCCCAGCATCCACAGCGCCAGGAAGGTCGACTCGACGAAGAAGGCCAGGACGGTCTCCAGGGCCAGCGAGGACCCGAAGACGTCCCCGGCGTAACTGCCGAGTCCGCTCCAGGCCAGGCCGAACTGGAACTCCATCACGAGGCCCGTGACGATGCCGACGGCGTAGTTGATGACGTACAGCCGTCCCCAGAAGCGCACCATGCGCAGATGGACGGGCTGTCCGCCGCGCAGCGTGGCACGGGTCTGGAGGACGGCGAGCACGGTCGCGAGGCCGAGGGTCAGGGATACGAAGAGGAAGTGGCCGCCCGCGGTGAGGGCGAACTGCCGGCGGGCCAGTTCGACGGTCTGTGATTCCACCCCCCTACCGTCGGCCCCGGAGGGTGCCCCGCGCGTCGGCCTGTGGAGGACACCTGGGGTACTCCCGCAGTGGCGGTGCGGCGGCCGGTTACACCCGGGGTTGTGGTGCGAAGAGGCCCGGGAGGAGAAGGGGGCCGGCGGGCGGCCTGGAGTTGATGGAGCGGTACGGCCCCCGCCGTGCACCCGGGGTGGCGGGTCGGCCCCGGGCCCCGCACCCTCACTCCCCGACCATGAACTCCCAGCACTCCCCGACCCCCGCCCGCCGCAGCCCCGCCCGGGCGGGATCCGTGTCGGTGGCCGGTGGCAGGAGGAGGCCCGCCAGGTCGCCGCTGTGTGCCACCTGGAGCCCCAGTGCGCCGCACTCCCGGGCCACGGCGAGCAGTGTGTCGAGGGCGGGGACGGGCAGGCGGTGCTGGTTGATGAGGGTGCTCTGTGTGGCGACCCACCCCAGCAGCGCGGCGTCCCCGGTGCGCAGCGCCTCGCGCAGGACGGCCCGCAGTTCCTCGAAGCGGGCGCGCTCGGCGCGGTCGTAGCGGGGCGGCGGCAGGGCGAGGGTGTCCACGCCGGAGCTGCCGGGCCGGGTGCCGAAGCCCAGCACCCGCAGCGGCGGCGGCGGACGGCCGAAGTCCTCCACCACGGTGCCCTCGCGCTGGGCGAACAGCACCGTCGTCCCCTCGAACATCAACGCGTCCGAGGCGGTCTCGGCCCGCACCGCGAGCCGCGCCGCCTCCAGCGCCGTCGGCGGCGCGCCGAGGGCGTCCCCTACGGCCCGGACGGCGGCCAGCACATCGCTGGTCGACGATCCGAAGCCCCGGCCGAGCGGCACGTCCCCCGTAACCTCCAGGCGACCGCTCAACCCTGTGCCGTCCAGCGCCAGTTCGGCCGCGCGCCGGGCCTTGCGCCGCCACGCCGGACGGACCGTCACCCCGCCCGCGCCGCCGTGCGGGGCCGGGGTGAAGACGGCCCGCGTCGTGAACAGCGGACAGGGCAGCGTGACCAGCGCCCGCACCGGCACACCCCCGGGCCCCTCGAACACGCCCTGCAACAGCTCGCCGTGGTGCACCGGGGCCGTACCCCTGCCGCGCACGACCGGGGGCCGTTCGCCGGTGCGTCCGTCCGCCGCCGGGACCGCCGCCCGACCGACCGCCATGCAGACCCCACTCCTCACCCGCTTACGATGCGCCGGTCGACGCCACTGCCCCGGTCGGTCTCGTACACCGGTTCGGACGGTGTCGGTGCCCCCTGCGACACTGGCCCGGCCGCGTCACCGTCGGCACCGCCGGCCCGTCCGAACCAGGAGCACCGTATACGTGTCCATACCCCCGCCCCCCGGGCCCCAGCAGCCCCAGGACCCGTACGCGGCGCCCACACCCCCGCAGGGCCCGTATCCGCAGGCCCCGTACGGGCCGCAGCAGTACGGGTCGCAGCCATACGGTCCGCAGGGTCCGGGCCCCTATCCGCCGTCCCCGTACGGCGGTCCGCCCTACGCGACGTGGGGTCAGGGGTACAGCCCCTTCACCCGGCCCTCGCCGGTCAACGGGGTGGCGATCGCGGCGCTGGTGCTGGGCGTCCTGTGCTTCCTGCCGGCCGTCGGCCTGATCCTCGGGATCGTCGCCCTGGTGCAGATCCGGCGGCGCGGCGAACGCGGCAAGGGCATGGCGGTCACGGGCGCGGTGCTGTCCTCCGTCGGTCTCGCGCTGTGGGCGCTGCTGTTGGCCACGAACGCGGGGACCGACTTCTGGGAGGGCTTCGAGGAGGGCGCGGCCGAGTCCAGCTTCTCGCTTGACCGGGGTGACTGCTTCGACGTCCCGGGACCGGGCTTCGACGAGGACGTCTACGACGTCGACGAGGTGCCCTGTGCCGGTGAGCACGAGGGCGAGGTGTTCGCCGTCGTCCCGGTGACCGGCCGCGACTTCCCGGGCGACGACCGGGTCACGGCCCTCGCCGAGGACAAGTGCTGGACGCTCCGCGCCGCCTACGCGATGGACACCTGGGCACTGGGCGAGGACGTCGACGTGTACTACCTGGTGCCCACCGCCGACAGTTGGGACTGGGGCGACCACGAGGTCACCTGCGTGTTCGCGAGTGTCGACGAGTCGGGCACCCTGACCGGCTCGCTGCGCGCCGACGCGTCCACCCTGAACGCCGATCAGGTCGCCTTCCTGGACGCGATGAACGCCGTCGACGCCGTCCTCGACCGGGAGCCGCAGGACTACCCGGAGGACGACCTCGCGGTCAACAAGGACTGGGCCGCCGACGTCCGGGACGCGTTCGGCGAGCAGGCCGCCGCACTGCGCGCCCACACCTGGCCCGGCACCACGGCCAAGTCCGTCGAGGCGCTGGCCGCCGAGATGGAGGACATCGGCGAGGACTGGGGCAAGGCGGCGACCGCCCGTGACGTCGACAGGTTCTACACGTACTACGACCGCGGCTACGAGTCCGTCGACGGCAGGACCACCGTCACCGCCCGCAAGGCTCTGGGCCTGGCCACCACCCCGCCGGTCTACGACGAGGGGAGCGGCGGCGAGGGGAGCGGGGGCTCCGGCCGCCTCGATGTGTGATCCGGAGGAATGATCGCCTCCGGGAGCGGGGAGAAAGTGCCTGCGCAAAGCCTCCCGGGGCCGGTTGTCATCACATCGAGTGATTCTCTGGCCTTTGCTTGCACGGTGGAACCCACGGTTGCCAGGCTGTAGCTGTCTGTACAACCTGATGGGAGTGGCTTGTGACATTCGGTGAGCAGCCGGCCTACCTGCGTGTCGCGGGTGATCTCCGCAAGAAGATCGTCGACGGCTCGCTGCCCCCGCACACCCGTCTCCCCTCCCAGGCCAGAATCCGCGAGGAGTACGGCGTCTCGGACACCGTGGCGCTGGAGGCGCGCAAGGTGCTGATGGCGGAGGGGCTGGTGGAGGGCCGCTCCGGCTCCGGCACCTATGTGCGCGAGCGGCCGGTGCCGCGCCGGATCTCCCGCTCCGGGTACCGGCCGGCCAGCGGCGCCACCCCGTTCCGTCAGGAGCAGGCCGAGGCGCAGGCACGCGGGACCTGGGAGTCCAAGAGCGAGCAGACCGAGGCGAGCGTGGCCGTCGCCGAGCGGCTCGGGATCCAGCCGGGCGACCGCGTGATGTGCACCAAGTACGTTTTCCGGGAGGCCGGGGAGGCGATGATGCTCTCCACCTCCTGGGAGCCCCTCGCCGTCACCGGCCGCACCCCCGTGATGCTGCCCGAGGAGGGCCCGGTCGGCGGCATGGGCGTGGTCGAGCGCATGCGCGCCATCGACGTCATCGTGGACAACGTCACCGAGGAGGTCGGCGCCCGCCCCGGCCTCGCCGAGGAGCTGCTCGCCCTCGGCGGTGTCCCCGGGCATGTGGTGCTGGTCGTCCAGCGCACCTACTTCGCCTCGGGCCGCCCGGTCGAGACGGCCGACGTGGTCGTCCCGGCCGACCGCTACCGGGTCGCGTATCACCTTCCGGTGCGGTGACCCGGGCCGCGTGCCGCCTTCCGGTGCGGTGACCCGGGCCGCGTATCACCTCCCGGTACGGTGACCCGGCCCTGCGGCGGCGCCCGCCGGTGAGCGGCGCACACCCTCGGCGCGCCCCGGCCGGGGTCCGGTACGTCCCGGGACCCGGCGCGCGCCGTCGGAATCCGGTCGTTTCCGGCCGTTCCCGCAGGTCGTCCCGTTCGGGCCCGATACGCCGCCGACCGGATGCGTCGCGGTGCCCGCACGGCGCGTTCTCTCCCGTGCGCCCCCTGCGTCCTGGCTGGTTGCGTACCTCTTTGTGCAAAGGCGTGTTCGCTGCGTAAAGGTAAGGCGTACGCTCGGGCATATGCGGATTGCGGTTTCCTCAGACGGCGGAGCGCGGAGCGGGCCGCGGACGGGAAGCGGAGGAGCGCGATGAACGAGGGCGGCACCCTTTCACTGCCCTGGCTCGTCATACGACAGGACGACAACGGCAATCGCTACCGCGTGGGCCGGTACGCCACCCGGGCCGAGGCCCAGAAGATCGCCGACAGCCTCGACGCCCGCGGCCACAAGCAGCTCTACTGGGTCGAACGGATCAACCAGACCCAGGCCCACACCCAGACGCACGGCCAGACCCACACCCAGGCGCCCGCGCAGAACGGCGACGGCACCCGTAACTGACGCCCCCGGCCGTCCCGTAGGCTCCGGCGCATGACGGAACGGATCGTGGTGGTCGGCGCCGCCCTGCTCGACGGCGGCCGGCTGCTCGCCGCGCGCCGCAGCGCTCCCCCCGACCTCGCCGGCCGCTGGGAGCTGCCCGGCGGCAAGGTCGAGCCCGGCGAGCGCCCCGAGGCCGCCCTGGTGCGTGAACTCCGCGAGGAACTGGGCGTCGACGCCGACCCCGTCGAGCGGATCCCGGGGGAGTGGCCCCTGCGCGACCCCTACGTCCTCCACGTCTGGACGGCCCGGCTGCGCCCCGGCTCCGCCGTCCCCGCGCCTCTCGAGGACCATGACGAGCTGCGCTGGCTCGCTCCGGACGGGATCTGGGACGTCCCCTGGCTCGACCAGGACGTCCCCGCCGTCCGCGAGACCTTGACCCGCCTGACCGCCGGCCGCGCCGCCCACTGACTCCGCGACTCGGGGACCGGGCGACTGCGCGACTCCACGGCTGCGCGGCCCCGCGGCTGCGCGACTCCATGGCTGCGCGGCCCTGCGGCCGCGCGGCCCCACGACCCCACGACCCCACGACCGCGCGACTCCGCCCACCCATGGACCCGGTGCGCACGCCGGGGAGTGCGGCCGATGTGCGCGCGCTGTTCGCGCCACCGCGCGCCCCTGGGCACGGTAATGCCCCAGGGATATCGGGTATGGGCCCATTAACCCCACGAAACCGGACATGGGTGAACTCGCTGGCCCGGGAAGTGATCGGCGTGAGCGACACCGAAGGCGACTGTGCCGAGTGGACGTTCCCCGCGGAGCCCGGAGCCGTGCGCGCCGCACGTGGCGCGGTCCGCCGCCAGTTGGACGACTGGGACCTCGACGGTCTGGGCGATGTGGCGGAGCTGCTGGTCAGCGAGCTGGTCACCAACGCACTGCGGCACGCCTCCGGGCCGATCGGCGTCCGCCTGGTGCGCCCCGCGCGACCGGAGCGGGTGCTGCTGGTCGAGGTCTCCGACCCGGTGCCGGACCCGCCGAAGGAACGCGCGGCGCATCCCGAGGACGAGAGCGGCCGCGGGCTCCAGTTGGTGGCCTCCGCCTCCCGCCGCTGGGGCAGCCGCCCCGGTGACACCGGTAAAACGGTGTGGTTCGAACTGGCCGTGCCGGGCTGAGCGCCCCGGACCGCGGCCGTGCTCGGCACCGCGCTCCACGACCGGTCCCCGAAGGTGTGGTTCGACGTGGTGTCCGCTGGTTAGAAGACTGGAAGTGTTGTCGCGGAACGGGCCAAAAAACGCCTGGACCGTGCTGTGATCGTGAACACCGTGTCGCGGTGACGCGTAGTGCTGGATACTGCGGGCAGCCGCCGCCGGTGACCGGTGCCGGACGCGGTGAGCTGGAGGGGACGGTTCGCGTGAGCGAGATACCAGCGAAGGCCACGGAGTCCGAGGACCCGTCGGACGGCGCGAGGACGAGAGCCGCTGACGCGCTCCCCGACGGCGGTGCCGCCGACGCCGCGCACGAGGGCCTCGCGGACGGCGGGACACCCCTCGAGTCACCCGTCGAGTCGCCCGCCGAGACACCCGGCGACCCCATGTGGCAGAGCAGCCCGCCCGGCTCGATCTACGACTACATCAGGGTCGCGTCCTTCTCCATCGGCCCCGACGGGCTGGTCGACCAGTGGAGCCTGCGTGCCGAGCAGATCTTCGGCATCCCGGCCGAACGGGCCCTCGGCATCGACCCCATCGACGCGTTCATCGACCCCGACCTGCGCGAGCGCGGCCAGCGCAAGATGGCCGAGATCCTCGACGGCCGGGAGTGGACCGGCGTGGTCCCCTTCCGGATGCCGGACCCGGCGCCCGGCGGCGGCCGCGGCGAACAGGGCCTCGCCGAGGTCTACGTCATGCCGACCCGCAGCCTCGACGGCGAGAAGGCCGCCGTGTGCATCGTCGTCGACGTCCGCACGCTGCGCAGCATCGAGACCGATCTCGCCGCCTCGCAGGCCATTTTCGGCCAATCCCCGTTCGGGTTCCTGCTGATCGACCCCGACCTGCGGGTCCGCCGCGCCAACGAGCGGTTCGCCTCCCTCTTCGGCGGCACCCCCGACGACCACCGCGGCAAGGGCGTCCACGACTATCTGCCCCGCCCCGAGGCCGAGCGGGTCACCGCCACCCTGCGCCGGGTCCTCAGGACCGGCGACTCCATCACGGACATGCACGTCACCGGCTTCCTGCCCGGCTCCGAGGAGCGCCGGCACTGGTCGATCAACCTCTACCGGGTCAACAGCGGTTCCGGCAGCCCCATGGGGATCGCCTGGCTCGGCACCGACATCACGGCCCGCCGCGCCGCCGCCCGCGAGGCCGCCGCGGCCCGGCGCAATCTCGCCCTACTGAACGAGGCGGGCGCCCGGATAGGGAACTCCCTCGACCTGGAGACCACCGCGCGCGAACTCCTCGACGTGGTCGTCCCCGGCTTCTGCGACCTGGCCACCGTCGACCTCTACCAGGGCCTGCTGACCGGCGACGAGACCCCGCCCGGCCTCGCCGACGGCAGCGCCGAACTGCGCCGGGTCGCCTTCTCCTCGGCCGTCTCCGACGCCCCGTTCGCCGGGTCGGGACCCTCCGTGGCGGTCGGCGCCGTCCACCACTTCCCGTTCAACTCGCCCTGCGCGGACGCCCTGCGCACCGCCCGCCCGAAGGCCGTGCCCGGCGAGGAGGGCGGCCTGGTGCAGTCCACCCTCGCCGTCCCGATGGTCGCCCACGACACCGTCGTCGGCCTCGCCCAGTTCTCCCGCACCAAGGGCAGCGAGCCGTTCGGCGACCGGGACCGGGACCTCGCCGTGGAGCTGGCCGCCCGCGCCGCCGTCTGTATCGACAACGCCCGCCTCTACCGGCGTGAGCACGAGCGGGCGTTGATGCTCCAGCGGTCCCTGCTGCCGCCCGGTGACCCGGTCGCGTCCGGCCTCGACATCGCCTGCCGCTATCTGCCCGGGAACGCCTCCACGGGCCGCCCCAGCGAGGTCGGCGGCGACTGGTTCGACGTCATCGAACTGCCCGGCCACCGCACCGCGCTGGTGGTCGGCGACGTGATGGGCCGCGGACTGCGCGCCGCCGTCGCCATGGGCGAACTGCGCACCGCCGTGCGCACCTTGGCCCTGCTCGACCTCGAACCGGCCGAGGTGCTCTCCGCGTTGGACGAGATCGCCCGCGGTCTCGGCACCCCCGGCGGCGTCCAGCAGGCCACCCGCGCCGCCCGCCGCCCCCGCGAGGCCGACCTCTCCGAGGTGTACCTCGCGACCTGCGTCTACGCCGTCTACGACGCCGTCACCCGCCGCTGCACCTTCGCCAACGCCGGCCATCTCCCACCGGTCCTGGTCGAACCCGGCGAACCCGCGCTGATGCTCGACGTGCCGCCCGGCATGCCGCTCGGCGTCGGCGGGGAGCCCTTCGAGGAGGTGGAGGTCGACCTGCCCGAGGGCGCGCTGCTGGCGCTGTACACCGACGGCCTGGTCGAGTCCCGGGACCATCCGCTGGACGAGGGCCTCCAGGCGTTCGTGGGCGCGCTGGCCGACCCCTCCAGCCCGCTGGAGGACGTCTGCGACCACGTCCTCAACACCCTCGACACCCACCACGGCGAGGACGACATCGCGCTGCTGATGGCACGTGTACAGGGCCTGCCCACCGAGTCCGTCGGCGACTGGACGCTGCCGCGCGAGCCGCGCAGCGTCGGCCGGGCCCGCGAGTTCGCGCGCGGCCAACTGCTGTCCTGGGACCTCGAACCCCTTGTCGACACCACCGAGTTGCTGGTCAGCGAACTCGTCACCAACGCGCTGCGGTACGGCGAGGGCGAGATCAGACTGCGGCTGCTGCTGGACCGCACGCTGGTGTGCGAGGTCTGGGACGCGGGCCTGGTCCAGCCGCGCCGGCGCCGGGCGCGCGACACCGACGAGGGCGGCCGCGGCCTCCAGCTCGTCGGCCTGCTCAGCGCGGCCTGGGGCTCCCGCCGCACCCCGCGCGGCAAGACGGTCTGGTTCGAACTCCCGCTGCCGGACGGGCAGTCGGGCCTGATGGACCCGGCGGAGGCTCTGCTGAGCCTGTTCTGAGAGCCACGGTGATGTGACGGAAGGTCAGAAACCCGACGGCGGGCCGTTCTCGGGATCCCCGGCGGGCACCACCCCGCCGAGCACGGCCCCGCCTGTCCCGGCCGCGCCCTCCGGCCCCGCGTCCGGCGTGCCGTGCGCCAGCACGTCCCGCTCGGCCAGGTCCAGCGCCTCCAGGGCGAGCGCGTCGGCGGCCGTCCGGTCCGCCGGATCGCCGTCCGCGAGCAGCCGCCGCGCCTCCGCGAGCCGGGTGCGGGCGGTCGCACCCACCACCCCCCGGTGCGTGGCCACCCGGTCCTCGGCGGCGTCGGCCGAGGCCCGCGCCACCAGCAGCGCGGCGGCCCCGAGCACCCCGCCCCGCTCCGGGACGGCCGCCCCGACCGCCCGTACGATCCGCCGCAGCACGGCCACCGGATCGTACGGCCGCCGCGCGGTGATCTCCTGGCGTACGGAGGCCAGGACGGCGTCGGCGTTCAGCAGCCGGGAGCGCAGCTCGCCCTCGGGCGTGCCGTCCGGCGGTGCCTGGCGGCGCACCCGGGCCAGCTCCGCCTGCGCGCCGGTGAGCGCGGCCGGCACGGTCTCCTCGGCCGCCCGCAGCTCGCCCGCCCGCCGCTCGACACCGTCCACGAACACGGCCGCCTGGGTCACAGCCCCCTCGGCGGAACGGAGTTGGCGCGCCGCGCGATCCATGGCGCCCGCGTCGGCCGACTGGCGGGCCCGGTTGAGCCGGGTGGTGCTGAACAGCAGCCGGTCCTTGGCCTGTTCGAGGTTGCCGACGATGGCCGCGGTCGCGGTGGGCGCGTACCGCTCGCGCAGTCCCGCGAGGACGGCGTCCGCGGCCAGGGCCCGCCCGGCCAGCTCCCGGAACCGTTCCTCGGCCACCGCCAGCGCCGCCTCCAGCCCCTCGATCTCCGTGAGCCGCCTGAGCCGGGCGAAGTCCTCCGCCTCGGCGTCCAGCCGGCGTTCCGCCTCCGCGCACCGCCCGACGATCCCGGCGAGCGCGTGCCGGCGGGCCGCCTCCTCCGCCGGTTCCCCGTGGTCGTAGCGCTGCCGCATCCGGGCCGCGACGGCCCACTCGTGCCCGGCCTGCGCCAGCGCGGCGGCGAAGGGGGCCACGGCGTCCGGGCCGTACCGGGCCTCGGCGAAGCCGAGTTCCGCGCGCGCGGCCCGCAGCCGGTCGTCCGCCAGGACCAGCGCCTCGCGGGCCTCCTCGTCGGGGCCGGCCGGTGGCGGATCCGAGGCCGGGGGCGGCGGGGTGGCCGCCGAGCCGGGGGTGGTCCGGTCACGGGTGCGCCGGACCCGGCGTATGTACCCGTACCCGGCGAGCAGACCCGCGGCGCCGACCGCGGCGACCGGCAGCACCAGGTCGGTGCCCGACGCCTCGTCCGCGGGCGCGGCGGCGGCGCTCGCGGTGGGTCCGGGCTCCTTGATCGCAACCGGCGCCTCGTTCTGCGACGTCATTCCCGGCAGCACCAGCCACACCAGCCCGGCCGCGGCGCCCAGCACGGCGTGCGCCACCCGCACGGATATGTGGGAGGCGACGCGCGGCGGCCGGCCTCGGGACAGGGATGACGTCACATTTCGGAGCGTATGGCCGCGATTGCGGGCACGCGAGCGGGGCGCACCCGAGCCGGGGGCGGTGGGGGCACGGGACCACGGGAGGGGAAGACGGGATGACGACGGACGAGGCGACGACCGGAGAGACCACGGACACGGGCGAGACCCCACCGGAGCCGCCCGGCGGCCCCCACCCCCACCCCCGCCGCCTCCGCCACTGGCGCCGCTGGGTCCTCGGAGCCGTGCTGCTGCTCCTGGCACCCGTCGTCGCCTCCCAGATCGCCCTCGGGGTGAACAACCTGGGCGACCCCGCCGAGGGCACCTACAGCCGGGGCAAGGACGCGCTCTGGCTGGGGCACGCCTGGGTCGACGGCCGCAAGACCGACGCCGACGTCAGAAAGCTCGCGCGGCGGCTGAGCGACACCGGCATCCACGACCTGTACGTGCACGCCGGGCCGCTGGAGCACGACGGCACCCTGCCCGCGTCGGTGCATCCCGAGGCGGCCTGGTTCGTCGAGGCGGTCCACCGTGAGGCCCCCGGCATCCGGGTCCAGGCATGGCTGGGTGA
This sequence comes from Streptomyces sp. CAI-85, assembly GCF_013363615.1. Taxonomy (NCBI): domain Bacteria; kingdom Bacillati; phylum Actinomycetota; class Actinomycetes; order Kitasatosporales; family Streptomycetaceae; genus Streptomyces; species Streptomyces sp. CAI-85. Next base: position 34,415 of record NZ_JAANNX010000041.1, read on the forward strand.
CGTCCTCGCCTCCGAGAGCCCGCACGGCATGCGGCTGGAGAAGCCCGAGACCCGGGCCGCCGTGGTCCGCTCCGCGCGCCAGATCCTCGACACCGGCTTCGAGGGCACCCACTTCGACCTGGAGCCCCTGCACTCCGGCGACCGCGACTACCTCACCCTCCTGGACTCCCTGCGCGACCTCACCCGCTCCCGGGGCGCCCAGCTCTCCGTCGCCGCCCACCAGATCGACCCGGTCCCCGGCTTCCACTCCTTCTGGGGCGCCACCACGGGACACCCCAAGTGGTGGTCCCAGTGGTTCTTCGGCCAGGTCGCCCGTCGCGTCGACCAGATCGCCGTGATGTCGTACGACACCATGCAGCCCCTGGAGAGCACCTACGGCGGCTACGTCGCCCAGCAGACCTCCCTCGCCCTGGAGGTCACCCCGCCCTCCACGGACCTCCTCATGGGCCTCCCCTTCTACCAGGAGAACCGCTTCGGCCACTGGGCCCACGCCGAAACCGTCGCCGCCGCCGTCCGAGGCGTCCGCCTCGGCCTCTCCCGCACCGACGCCGACCGCCAGAACTTCGGCGTCGCGGCCTACGTCGACTTCGCGGCGTCGGAGACGGACTGGGCGTCGTACGAAAACGACTGGGTCCGGTGACCGCGGACCCGGAAGACTCGGCCGGATGACCACACCACCGCCCCCGCGCCGCCATCTGACCACCGCCGGCCTCGCGCCGCTGGCCCGCGCGGCGGCCGGCGGACACCGCACCCTGGCGGCCGCCACCCGCCTCACCGGCGGCACCAGCAAGGGCGTCTACCGGCTCGTCCACGACGACGGCTCCACCGCGATCGCCTACGTCTGGTCCCCGCAGGAGGACTACTGGGCCCGGCCCGACGCCGACGTCACCGCCGGACCCGCCCTGTTCCTCTCCGCGCACCGCCGGCTGACCGCGCTCGGCGTGCGGGTGCCGCGCATCCTGCTCCTCGACGCGGACGGCACGCATCTGCCGGCCCGCGCGGCGGTCGTCGAGGACGTCGGTGGCCCCACCCTGGAAGCCGCCCTGCGCGACGACCCGGACCGGGCGCGCCCCGCCCTGGACCAACTGGCCCGGATACTCGAAGCGATGCGCGCCCGCACCGCCGCCGGACACGGCGGGGTCGCCTCCGTCGAGGAGGGCGGCCCGGCGCCCGACGGCGTCGCCTGCGCGCGGGCCGTCGCCGACCGGGCCCTGGCCGACATCGACGAGGTGGCCGCGCGCGACCCCCGGGCCCGGCGGGCCCGCGACCGGCTGCGGGACCGCGTGCGGGAGCTGCACGGCGCCGTCCGCCCTCGCCCCATCTCCTCGCTGGTCCACGGCGAACTCGGCCCGGACCACGTCCTGCTGACCGAGGACGGCGAACCGGTCCTCATCGACGTCGAGGACCTGGGCTACTGCGACGCGGAACGCGAACACGCCTTCCTGGAGCTGCGCTTCGGCCCCTGGTACGACGTCCTGCGCGCCCCCGGCCTCGACCCGGACCGGCTCGCCCTCCACCGCCTCACCCTGCACCTCTCCCTGGTCGCGGGCCCGCTGCGGCTGCTGGACGGCGACTTCCCCGACCCCGCCCCGATGCGGGAGATCGCCGAGTTCAACCTGCGCCGGGCACTGGACCTGGCGCGGGGCGCGGGGGCAGGGCCGCAGGGGTAGCCGTCCCGTCGCCCACTCGTCACGCGGGCTTCTCGCGCAAGGGTGCCGGTGTTGGTTGTGCGGGGGAGGAGGGGGGCCTAGCGTCCTCATCTCCTCTTCCTGTGAAGGTCTCCCCGTGATGCGATCGCTTCTCACCAGCAAGGCCGTCCGGCGTGCGCTGCGGCCGGTGGCCGAGCTCATCGACCAGCGGGTCGAGCGGCAGGTCCGGCGTGTGGTCGGGAACGCCGGCGGGGCCGTCCCGTCGGACGTGGCGCGGGAACTGAGGACCCTGCGCAACCGGCAGCGGCCGCTGGAGCTGTTCTTCGACGGGACCGGGCGCGGCGCGTCCCGGCTGCCGTCCGCGCCCCATCTCGACCGGACGATCGCCGAACTCGCCGAGGTGACCGGGAAACCGGAGGCCGCCGAGGGCGCCGTCGCGCAGGCGTTCCGGCTGCTCGTCGCGATGGAGGCGCTCGGGGTCGGCCGGATCGCCGGCGGCACCATGAACATCGTCGGCAAGCTCGCCGCCGTCCCGCTGCTGGACCCGCCGAACGACGACCTGCTGGAGATCGGCACGCTGTACGGGATGTTCGGCGCGTCCCTGATCCGGATGATGGAGAAGGCCGGACGCGACCCCCGGCTGACCATCGTCGACCCGCTCGCCGGAACCCAGTTGCAGCCCGGCACCACCATGGGCGCCGACGCCTCCGGCACCCCGGTGCGGGAGGCCGCGGTGCGCACCAATCTGAGCCTGGTGGGACCGGCCGGCACCGCCACCCGCATCCGGCAGGGCTTCTCCGAGGACCCCGAGGTGCGCGCCCGGGTCTCCGACCGCTCCTACGGTGTGGTCGTCGTCGACGGCGACCACTCGGCCGCCGGGGTGGCGGCCGACCTGGAGTGGGCGGAGACCCTCGTCGCACCCGGCGGGATCGTCGTCCTGGACGACTTCGGGCACCCCAAGTGGCCCGGGATCAAAGAAGCGTTCGACAAGCACATGGCGGACGGCACCACCCGGTTCACCTTCCTGGGGCAGGTGGCGCACTCGGGCTACCTCAGGGCCCGGGCACAGGACTGACCGCCCGCCTCAGCCGCGCCGAAGGATCTTGTTGCCCAGCCAGACCAGCGGATCGTACTTGCGGTCGACCGCGCGCTCCTTCAGCGGGATCAGCGCGTTGTCCGTGATCCTGATGCCCTCGGGGCACACCTCCGTGCAGCACTTGGTGATGTTGCAGTAGCCCAGCCCGTGTTCGTCCTGGGCCGTGCGCTTGCGGTCCAGGCCGGACTCCTCGGCCGCGTCCAGCGGATGCATGTCCAGCTCGGCCACCCGCATCAGGAACCGGGGCCCCGCGAACGCCGGCTTGTTCTCCTCGTGGTCGCGCACCACATGGCAGGTGTCCTGGCACAGGAAGCACTCGATGCACTTGCGGAACTCCTGCGGCCGGTCCACGTCCTCCTGGAACATCCGGTACTCGCCGAGCCCCAGCCCCTCAGGCGGCACGAACGCCGGAACCTCCCGCGCCTTGCGGTAGTTGAAGTTCACGTCGGTCACCAGATCGCGGATCACCGGGAACGCCCGCAGCGGCGTCACCGTGATCGTCTCGTCCCGGGTGAACACCGACATCCGGGTCATGCACATCAGCCGGGGCCGCCCGTTGATCTCCGCCGAGCACGAACCGCACTTGCCCGCCTTGCAGTTCCAGCGGACGGCGAGATCGGGCGCCTGGGTGGCCTGGAGCCGGTGGACGATGTCCAGGACCACCTCACCGTCGTTGACCTCGACCGTGTAGTCCTCCAGGCCGCCGCCCTCGACGTCGCCCCGCCACACCCTGAACCGTGCCTCGTAGCCGCTCATCGGTACAGCTCCTCCTCGGCGAGGTACTTGACCAGCTCCTCCTTCTCGAAGAGGGCGAGCAGATCGGCGCGGATGGGGTCGGTGTTCTCCCGGACGAGGCCGATCGCGGCCCCGTCGCCCGGCGGTTCGGCCAGCCGGCACAGCAGATTGACGTTGCGCCAGGCCCGCTCCATCGCCGGATGGTCCTCCCGGGTGTGACCGCCCCGCGACTCCGTGCGCTCCAGCGCCGCCCGGGCCACGCACTCGCTGACCAGCAGCATGTTCCGCAGGTCCAGGGCGAGATGCCAGCCCGGGTTGAACTGCCGGTGCCCCTCCACGCCCGCCTGCCGCGCCCGGACCCGCAACTGCGCGAGCCGCTCCAGGGCCTGCTCCATCTCGCCCTGCCGGCGGATGATGCCGACCAGGTCGTTCATGGCCTGCTGGAGCTCCTGGTGCAGCGTGTACGGGTTCTCCGCCGGACCGGCGGCGAACGGCCGCAGTGCCTCCGTCGCCGCCGCCTCGATCTCCGCCTCGTGCACGGGCGGCCGCGCGTCCGTGTCCTCGGCGTGCCGAGCCGCGTGCAGGCCCGCCCGGCGGCCGAACACCAGCAGGTCGGAGAGGGAGTTGCCGCCCAGCCGGTTCGAGCCGTGCATCCCGCCGGCCACCTCACCGGCCGCGAACAGCCCCGGTACGCCCCGCGCCGCCGCGGTGTCGGAGTCGACCGCGATCCCGCCCATCACGTAGTGGCAGGTCGGCCCGACCTCCATCGCCTCCGCCGTGATGTCGACGTCGGCCAGCTCCTTGAACTGGTGGTACATCGAGGGCAGCCGCCGCTTGATGACCTCGGCGGGCATCCGCGTCGACACGTCCAGGAACACCCCGCCGTGCGGGGAGCCCCGGCCCGCCTTGACCTCGGCGTTGATCGCGCGGGCCACCTCGTCGCGGGGGAGCAGCTCGGGCGGGCGCCGGTTGTGCTCCGGGTCCTCGTACCAGCGGTCGCCCTCCTCCTCCGACTCGGCGTACTTCTCCTTGAAGACGTCCGGGACGTAGTCGAACATGAACCGCTCGCCCTCGGAGTTGCGCAGCACCCCGCCGTCGCCGCGCACGGACTCGGTGACGAGGATGCCCTTTACGGACGGCGGCCAGACCATGCCCGTCGGATGGAACTGGACGAACTCCATGTTCACCAGCGGCGCCCCGGCGAGCAGGGCCAGCGCGTGTCCGTCGCCCGTGTACTCCCACGAGTTCGACGTCACCTTGAACGACTTGCCGATGCCGCCGGTCGCGACGACCACGGCGGGCGCCTCCAGGACGAAGAACCGGCCGGTCTCCCGCTCGTAGGCGAAGACGCCCGAGACCCGCGGGCCGTCCTTGAGGATCCGGGTGACCGTGCACTCCTGGAACACCTTCAGCCGGGACTCGTAGTCGCCGGTCTCACGGTGGTCCTCCTGCTGGAGCGCGACGATCTTCTGCTGGAGGGTGCGGATCAGCTCCAGGCCGGTGCGGTCGCCGACGTGCGCGAGCCGCGGGTACTCGTGGCCGCCGAAGTTGCGCTGGGAGATCCGGCCGTCCTTCGTCCGGTCGAACAGGGCGCCCCAGGTCTCCAGTTCCCACACCCGGTCCGGCGCCTCCTGGGCGTGCAGCTCGGCCATCCGCCACTGGTTGAGGAACTTGCCGCCGCGCATGGTGTCGCGGAAGTGGACCTGCCAGGTGTCGTGCTCGTTGGCGTTGGCCATCGCGGCGGCGATCCCGCCCTCGGCCATCACGGTGTGCGCCTTGCCGAACAGGGACTTGCAGATCACGGCCGTACGGGCGCCCCTCTCGCGCGCCTCGATCGCGGCGCGCAGCCCGGCACCCCCCGCGCCGACCACGACGACGTCCCACTCCTGGCGGTCGACCACGGACATCAGCACGCCCCACTCATCAGAAGAACCTCGGATCGTCGAAGACACCGGACGCGAGCAGGTACACGTAGAAGTCGGCGAGCGCCACGCTCAGCAGGGACGCCCAGGCCAGTTGCATATGGCGGGCGTTGAGCCGGCCGACGAACTGCCAGGCGCGGTAGCGCACCGGATGCCGGGAGAAGTGCCGGAGCTTGCCGCCGACGATGTGCCGGCAGGAGTGGCAGGAGATCGTGTACGCCCAGATCAGCACGATGTTGACCAGGAAGATCAGGGTGCCCAGGCCCATGTGGCCCCAGGCGTAGTGCTCGTCGCGGAACGTCAGCGCGGTGTCGTAGGTCAGGATCCCGGCGACGGCGAGCGCGGCGTAGAAGAAGTACCGGTGGATGTTCTGGAGGATCAGCGGGAAGCGGGTCTCACCGGTGTACTTCGCGTGCGGTTCGGCGACCGCGCAGGCGGGGGGCGAGGCCCAGAAGCCCCGGTAGTACGCCTTGCGGTAGTAGTAGCAGGTCAGCCGGAAGCCGAGCGGGAAGATCAGGATGATGATCGCGGGGGAGATGCCCCACCAGCCGCCGAAGATCTCGGCGTTGGGGCCGCCCCGCATGGGCACGCAGTTGTCCGCCAGACAGGGCGAGTAGAACGGCGAGACATAGGGCGCGGCGTAGTAGTCGGCGTTGGCGAAGGCCCGCCAGGTGGAGTACACGACGAACGCCAGCAGACCGGCGGCGGTGACGGCGGGCGCCAGCCACCAGCGGTCGGTGCGCAGATGAGGGGCGGCGATCGCGGCGCGCCCGGCGCCGCGTACGCCGCCTCGTGGATGAGGGTCGGTCGAGGGTTCCGTACCAGTGGCCAACGCAGGACTCCGGTCGGTGGGCGGTGCGGGTCGGGTGGCGTGCGGGGTCGGGGGACGGGCGTACCGGCGCGGGGCGGGACCGCTCAGGGGGCGTGCCGGTCCCGGGCGCCGAGTCCCTCGTCGTCGGTGTCGATCCAGAGGGAGTCGTCGTACGGGGTGTCGGGGATGGTGACCAGCTCGGGCTTGCGCGGTGCGGCGGGCTGGGCGGCGGCGTCGCGCAGCAGCGCCACGCTCTCCCGCAGATGGGCGGCGTCGGTGCGGACCCGCCGCATCTCCAGACCACCGCTGCCGAGCTGCTGTTCCAGTCGGCCGACGGACCGGGAGAGGTCGTCGAGACAGCGCTGGACGGTACTCAGGTCGTCGTGCACGGACATGACGTGACCTCGCTTCCGTGGGCGGTGCCCGGGACGGCAACGTTCATGCGCCTGCGAGTGTTGCGCGTCACACCTGTCGCTGTGAAGGCGTGTGCAGCGATTGGCGGGTGCTTTGGCGGGTCCTGTGCTCCGCACGGGTGGCCTTGCGCCCGTCCCCCGCCGTGTCGCACCCGGCAGGCGAACCCTTTCCTCTTCAGTGAGCCGTAGATCTGATCAAATCCAAAATACCGCCAAACGTGATCAGAACGCACCCAATCGCGCCCGTGTCACCGGCGGCAGCGGCTCCCCGGAGGTACCAGAGATGTCCTACGACGGCGTCGGCCCGCGCGCGGTCATGCGCTCGGTCGCCTTCCTCACCGCGGGCGCGCTCGCGGTGCCCCTGCTGACCGGCTGCGGCTCCGAGGACGAGACCAGCAAACCCCTGGCCGGCCAGGACATCGCCCCGGCCGCCCGCGCCCAGGTCACCCAGGGCGGCACCCTGCGCTGGGCCGTGGACACGGTCCCGGAGACCTTCAACACCTTCCAGTCGGACGCCGACGCCACCACCACCCGGGTCGCCCAGGCCGTGCTGCCGTCCCTCTACCGGATCGACGAGAACGGACGGGCGCAGCGCAATCCGGCCTATCTGGAGTCCGCGAAGGTCGTCGACAGCGAGCCCAAGCAGGTCGTGCTCTACAAGCTGAACCAGCAGGCCGTCTGGAGCGACGGCCGGGAGATCGGCGCCGCCGACTTCGCCGCCCAGTGGCGCGCCCTGTCCGGCAAGGACAGCGCGTACTGGACCGCCCGCAACGCCGGCTACGACCGCATCGAGAAGATCGAGCGCGGCGAGAACGACCTGGAGGTCCGGGTCACCTTCGCCCGGCCCTACGCCGACTGGCAGTCGCTGTTCTCGCCGCTCTACCCCAAACAGGTGATGGGCACCCCGGACTCCTTCAACGACGGGGCGCGGCGCAAGCTGAAGGTGACCGCGGGACCGTTCGTGGTGAAGAAGGTCGACCGCAAGAACGAGCAGGTCCGGCTGGCCCGCAATCCGCGCTGGTGGGGGCGGCCGGCCAAGCTCTCCGAGATCGTGCTGACGGCCGTGCCCCGGGAGAAGCGGGCCGCGGCGCTGGCCGCCGGGAAGCTCGACCTGGCCGAGATCGACCCCGCCGCCGCGCAGCGCATCGACAAAGCCTCCGCACCGAAGGGCGCGGCCGGGCCGCGGTCGGTGGCGTCGGGCAGCTCCGGCGCCGCGGAGAAGTCCGGCGCCGCCGAGAAGAAGGCGGACGACAAGCCGAGCAAGGCCGAGAAGGCCGATACCTCTCTGGGCGGTTTCGAGGTGCGCCGCTCGTTGGAGCCCGCCTACACCCAGCTCGCGCTGAACGGCGCCGACGGCCCGCTCGCCGACGAGCGCGTCCGACGGGCCGTGGCCCGCGCCCTGGACCGCACCGCACTGGCCGCCCTCGTGCTCAAGCCGCTGGGCCTGCCCGCGGTGCCGGTCGGCAGCCATCTCGCCCTCTCCGGACAGGACGCGTACGCCGACGGCAGCGGCGCGCTCGGCGGCCAGGACACCGCCGAGGCACAGGCGCTGCTCGCGGACGCCGGATGGGTCGCCGGGGGCCCGATCAAGGAGGAGACCGGCGAGAAGGCGGCCGGCGCCGAGGGCGAGAAGTCGAAGGACAAGAAGTCCGACGAGAAGAAGGAAGAGAAGGGAGACAAGAAGGAGAAGAACGAGAAGAACGAGAAGGACAAGAACGAGGAGGACAAGAACAAGAACGACGACGGCACCTACATCGTCGGCCAGGACGGCAAGGCCCCCGCCGAGGCCACCGGCGGCAAGGATCTCGCCCAGGACGGCAAGCAGCAGCTCACCCACCCCCACCAGGGCGGAGCCCCCGGCGCCTACGCCCCCAAGGGCACCGCCGCGCCCGCCAACGCCGCCGCCGGCGCGCTCGCCAAGAACGGCAAGGCGCTCAGCCTGCGGTTCGTGCTGCCGTCCGGCCCCGGCTCGGAGTCCCTGCGCCAGGTCGCCACACGGATCTCCCGGATGCTCGCGAAGGTCGGCATCCGCACCGAGACGGTCAAGGTCGCCGACGACAGCTACTTCAAGGACCACGTGGCGTCCGGCTCCTACGACCTCGCGCTGTACTCCTGGCCCGCCTCCGCCTTCCCGGCCACCGACGCCCGCCCGATCTACGCCAAGCCGCAGCCGGCCGCGGACGGATCGCTGAACGTCGAGCAGAACTACACCCGGGTCGGCACCGACCAGGTCGACCAGCTCTTCGACCAGGCGATCTCCACCCTGGACGAGGGCGAGGAGCGGGACCTGATCCGCAAGGCGGACACCCGGATCTGGGCCGCTGCCGGATCGATTCCTCTCTATCAGCGCCCCCAGCTCACGGCCGCCCGCAAGAATCTCGCCAACGCCGGCGCCTTCGGCTTCCAGACCCCGGTCTACGAGGACATGGGCTTCCTGGAGAAGGGAGCCAGGCCCGCCGCGCACCCCTCCGGGACGTGACGCGGGAAGTGATCGCCGTGGCCCTGCGGAGGCCGCCCCCCGCCGGGCCACGTACCATGGGGTGAGGCCGTGGCGTGTCAAGCCCGGCAGGGCCCGCGTAACACGTACGCAGCAAGGGTCGCCCTCACACTCCGGGAGAACGCCGCTTTATGGCCACGCGCCACGACATTCGCAACGTAGCCATCGTCGCCCACGTCGACCACGGCAAGACGACCATCGTCGACGGCATGCTGAAGCAGGCCGGTGCCTTCGCCGCCCACCAGCTCGACTCGGTCGACGACCGCATGATGGACTCGAACGACCTGGAGCGTGAGAAGGGCATCACGATCCTCGCCAAGA
>NZ_JAANNX010000119.1:0-7727 GCF_013363615.1 Streptomyces sp. CAI-85
AGATCGCCATGTACCTCTGCCGGGAGCTGACGGACCTGTCGCTGCCGAAGATCGGCGCGCTGTTCGGCGGCCGCGACCATACGACGGTGATGCACGCGGACCGCAAGATCCGCAATCTGATGGCCGAGCGCCGCTCGATCTACAACCAGGTCACCGAGCTGACCAACCGCATCAAGGCCGGCTGAGCACCGCCGCGCACCGGCACCGAGGGCGCCCCGGGGAACGGTCCCCGGGGCGCCCTTGTGCGTGCATGAAGGCTCCGGAATGCCCCCTCAGAGACCTCCAGAGGTCCCCCCGAGGCTCTCGACGACCCCGGCGCGACCCTCGCCGGTCGTGCGCCGTCCACCGCCGCTGTTCGATTCGCCGCGAGGTTACGGCCTTCCTCCACAGATTCGGTGACTTTTTCCCGTCCACACCCTGGGGACCGGGAAGTTGTCCAGACTGTATCCACAGGGTCCCCTGGTGAAGGACCATCAGACCAGGTCACCGGGTTGTGGATTCGTGGACGAAGGATCTCCACAGGCTGTGGACAGAGAAATGATCCACAAGCTGTGGAGAGAGTTGTCCACCGCCCGCCCACAGCCTGGAGCCGGTTGTCCCCAGCGATCATCCGCTTCTCCACATCCCTGTCCACTGTTCGGCAACGCGATGCGGCTGCTCACCGGGTCGAGTGAAAGGCGTCACACGAAGCTGCCGCGAGGCCCTGTGGGAAAGACGCGCAAACCTGGGGACGGAGCTGGGGAGAAGTCGGCCCTCCCTGTGTACGGAGTGTGCAGAACTTTCTGTTCTCCACAGAACGCCCCGGTTGTCCACCGCCTCCATGCACAGGCCCGGTGGATAAAATTTGGGCTCTGAGCTGGGAAAACGGGGTTATCCACGGTATCCACAGCCCCTACTACTACTTCCAACTAGAGATAGCTGGGAATCCGTTTCGAAGTGGGTCCTGTGCACAACTCGCCCTTCGGCGCCCGGCTGCCCCTCGTCACGACTTGACCCCGAGAGGCACCTACTGTCAGTGCGGTGCGTCAGACTGGTCCCCGGTGGTCCTTCCCGTCGCAGCGGCCGATCACACCGATCGCATCGAGACCGTCGGGAGCGTCGGGACCACCGAGACAGACGACGAAGCCAGGCAGGCCGAGAAGCGCCGGCAACAGCAGGAGGCGGCAAGAGTGAAGATCCGGGTGGAACGCGACGTACTCGCGGAGGCAGTGGCCTGGGCGGCGCGCAGCCTTCCGGCCCGTCCGCCGGCGCCTGTCCTCGCCGGCCTCCTGCTGAAGGCCGAGGACGGCGCGCTGAGCCTGTCCAGCTTCGACTACGAGGTCTCCGCGCGGGTGTCGGTGGAGGCCGAGGTCGAGGAGGAGGGCACGGTCCTCGTCTCCGGCCGGCTGCTGGCGGACATCTGCCGCGCCCTGCCGAACCGCCCGGTGGAGATTTCCACAGACGGTGTACGGGCGACGGTGGTCTGCGGCTCCTCCCGCTTCACGCTCCACACCCTGCCGGTGGAGGAGTACCCCTCGCTGCCGCAGATGCCGAACGCGACGGGCACGGTCCCCGGCGAGGTCTTCGCCTCCGCGGCCGCCCAGGTCGCCATCGCCGCCGGCCGCGACGACACGCTTCCGGTGCTGACCGGTGTGCGCATCGAGATCGAGGGCGACACCGTCACCCTCGCCTCCACCGACCGCTACCGCTTCGCGGTCCGCGAGTTCCTGTGGAAGCCGGAGAACCCCGAGGCGTCCGCCGTCGCCCTGGTCCCCGCCAAGACGCTCCTGGACACCGCCAAGGCGCTGACCAGCGGTGACAGCGTCATCCTGGCGCTCTCCGGCTCGGGCGCGGGCGAGGGCCTGATCGGTTTCGAGGGCGCCGGGCGGCGGACCACCACCCGCCTCCTCGAAGGCGACCTGCCGAAGTACCGCACCCTGTTCCCGACCGAGTTCAACTCCGTCGCGGTGATCGAGACCGCCCCCTTCGTGGAGGCCGTCAAGCGTGTGGCCCTGGTCGCCGAGCGCAACACCCCGGTGCGGCTGAGCTTCGAGCAGGGCGTGCTGATCCTGGAGGCCGGCTCCAGCGACGACGCACAGGCTGTGGAGCGGGTCGACGCGCAGCTCGAGGGCGACGACATCTCGATCGCCTTCAACCCGACCTTCCTGCTGGACGGCCTGAGCGCGATCGACTCCCCGGTTGCCCAGCTCTCGTTCACCACGTCCACCAAGCCCGCGCTGCTCAGCGGCAAGCCCGCGCTGGACGCGGAGGCGGACGACGCCTACAAGTACCTGATCATGCCGGTGCGGCTCAGCGGCTGACCCCGGCAAGGGTGGCGGACTTGTCCACAGGCCGTGGGAAACTCCCCCCGGCCTGTGGGGAAAACCCGCAGGTGGGGCCGTACGTCTGAGCGCCTGGGCCCACAGGTGTGCGCGACCGTCCGGGTTTAGGCTCGGACGGGGGTACGCACGTGCCCTCGCGGGTGCGTAGGTGCCCTTCACGCCACACAGCGACCTAAGGAACAACTGATGGAGCTCGGTCTCGTCGGCCTCGGCAAGATGGGCGGCAACATGCGCGAGCGGATCCGCCGCGCCGGCCACACCGTCGTCGGATTCGACCGCAACCCGGACCTCGCCGATGTCCACAGCCTCGAAGAGCTTGTGGGCAAGCTGGAGGGTCCGCGCGTGGTCTGGGTGATGGTCCCGGCCGGTGCCGCCACCCAGTCGACGATCGACGAGCTGGCCGAGCTGCTGGAGCCGGGCGATGTCGTGGTGGACGGCGGCAACTCCCGCTGGACGGACGACGAGAAGCACGCCGAGGAGCTGGCCGCCAAGGGCATCGGCTTCGTGGACTGCGGAGTCTCCGGCGGCGTCTGGGGCCTGGAGAACGGCTACGCGCTGATGTACGGCGGCGACGCCGAGCACGTCGCCCGGGTGCAGCCGGTGTTCGACGCGCTGCGGCCCGAGGGCGACTTCGGCGCGGTGCACGCGGGCAAGGTCGGCGCCGGACACTTCGCCAAGATGGTCCACAACGGCATCGAGTACGCCATGATGCAGGCCTACGCCGAGGGCTGGGAGCTGCTGGAGAAGGTCGACTCCGTCACGGACGTGCGCGAGGTCTTCCGCTCCTGGCAGGAGGGCACCGTCATCCGCTCCTGGCTGCTCGACCTCGCGGTCAACGCCCTGGACGAGGACGAGCACCTCGACAAGCTGAAGGGGTTCGCCCAGGACTCCGGCGAGGGCCGCTGGACCGTGGAGGCGGCGATCGACAACGCCGTGCCGCTGCCCGCGATCACCGCCTCGCTGTTCGCGCGGTTCTCCTCCCGCCAGGAGGACTCGCCGCAGATGAAGATGATCGCCGCGCTGCGCAACCAGTTCGGCGGCCACGCGGTCGAGAAGAAGTGACCACCGCCGGCGGCACCACCGCCGGTATCTGAGCACCTTGGGGAGGTCGGCGAACGACCATGCACGTCACGCATCTGTCGCTGGCCGACTTCCGCTCGTACGCCCGGGTCGAGGTCCCGCTCGACCCGGGCGTCACCGCTTTCGTCGGGCCCAACGGGCAGGGGAAGACGAACCTGGTCGAGGCCGTCGGCTATCTCGCCACCCTCGGCAGCCACCGTGTCGCCTCGGACGCCCCGCTGGTCCGGATGGGCGCCGAGCGCGCGATCGTCCGCGCCCAGGTCCGACAGGGCGAGCGGCAGCAGCTCGTCGAGCTGGAGCTGAACCCGGGCCGCGCCAACCGCGCCCGCATCAACCGGTCCTCGCAGGTCAGACCCCGTGACGTGCTGGGCATCGTACGGACCGTGCTGTTCGCGCCCGAGGATCTCGCGCTGGTGAAGGGGGACCCCGGGGAGCGGCGGCGGTTCCTCGACGAGCTGATCACCGCGCGGTCGCCGCGGATGGCGGGGGTGCGGTCGGACTACGAGCGGGTGCTCAAGCAGCGCAACACCCTGCTGAAGTCGGCCGCGCTGGCGCGCCGGCACGGCGGGCGGACCATGGACCTGTCGACGCTGGACGTGTGGGACCAGCACCTCGCGCGCGTGGGCGCGGAGCTGCTCGCGCAGCGGCTCGACCTGGTCGCGGCGGTCCAGCCGCTGGCGGACAAGGCGTACGAGCAGCTCGCGCCCGGCGGCGGTCCGCTGGCGCTGGAGTACAGGCCGTCCGCGCCCGGTGAGGCGCACACGCGTGAGGATCTGTACGCGCAGCTCATGGCGGCGCTCGCGGAGGTGCGCAAGCAGGAGATCGAGCGGGGTGTCACGCTCGTCGGCCCGCACCGGGACGACCTGGTGCTCAAGCTCGGCCAGCTCCCCGCCAAGGGGTACGCCTCGCACGGCGAGTCGTGGTCGTACGCGCTGGCGCTGCGGCTGGCCTCCTACGACCTGCTGCGGGCCGAGGGGAACGAGCCGGTGCTGGTGCTGGACGACGTGTTCGCCGAGCTGGACGCCCGCCGCCGGGAGCGGCTGGCGGAGCTGGTCGCGCCGGGCGAGCAGGTGCTGGTGACGGCGGCGGTCGACGACGACGTACCGGATCTCCTCGCGGGAGCGCGGTACACGGTGGCGGACGGGACGGTGGAGCGGGCATGACGACCGACAGACCGGCGCCCGGCAAGGAACCCTCCGGTGTCGACCTCGCGCGCGTGGCGTTGCGCGCGGCACGCGAGCAGGCACGCGCGCGGGGCGACGCGGCGCAGCAGCGGAAGCAGGTGCGTCGCGGGGGCGGTCTGCGCTCCGGCTCGGGGGCGGACGGGCGCGATCCGATGGCGCTGGGTCCGGCGATCAACCGGCTGCTGGCCGAGCGGGGCTGGGAGGCGCCCGCGGCGGTCGGCGGGGTGATGGGCCGCTGGCCGCAGATCGTCGGCGAGGACGTGGCGAAGCACTGCGAGCCGGAGCGGTACGACGAGGACGAGCGGGTCCTGGTGGTGCGCTGCGACTCCACGGCCTGGGCGACGAATCTGCGGTTGCTGGCGCCGACGCTGGTGGCGCGGCTGAACGAGGATCTGGGACAGGGCCGGGTCCGGCATCTCAAGGTGCAGGGACCGGGCGGTCCGCCGCGCCGGTACGGCCCGCTGAGGGCGCCCGGCAGCACGGGTCCCGGTGACACCTACGGGTGATTTGCATCACGTGTTCGACGGCCGGGGCGGTACGCGCGTACCGCCCCGGCCGTCTTTTCGTCGGTCCGGGAACCGCCCCTGAACGCCCCTTGAGCGGGGCCGGATTCCTACCTGACTCGTCGGTAGCCAAGGGTTGACACCTGGAAGCGCTGAGTGCCTCTGTGAGCCTCTTGGAGCCCCCTTCCACATATCGGGACCCGTCGGAGACCGGTTCAGGGCGGCACATTGGGACTCAGGTACCGGCAAACCCCCATCGCTGTCAGTGGTACCGGTAGACTGGAAGCCAATCCCGCCCCGAACGTGGGGACCGCCCGGGAAAAGCTGAGCAACGCTGATCAAGGCTTACCAACGCAACATGCCGCAGCCGCTCCGGCAACCTGCCGAGGAGCCTGGCTCGTGCTGTGCCAGAAAGGGCGCTTCGTGGCCGATTCCGGCAACCCCAACGAGAACATCCCGTCCACCGACGAAGGCGTGACCGCCGCTGCCCCCACCTCCAACGGCGAGGTCTCGGCTTCGTACGACGCGAGCGCCATCACCGTCCTCGAGGGCCTCGACGCCGTCCGCAAGCGCCCTGGCATGTACATCGGCTCCACGGGCGAGCGCGGGCTGCACCACCTGGTGCAGGAGGTCGTCGACAACTCCGTCGATGAGGCCCTGGCCGGGCACGCGGACACCATCGACGTGACGATCCTCGCCGACGGCGGTGTGCGGGTCGTGGACAACGGCCGTGGCATCCCGGTGGGCATCGTCCCCTCCGAGGGCAAGCCGGCCGTCGAGGTCGTGCTGACCGTGCTGCACGCGGGCGGCAAGTTCGGCGGCGGCGGCTACGCGGTCTCCGGCGGTCTGCACGGCGTGGGTGTCTCCGTCGTGAACGCCCTGTCCACGAAGGTGTCGGTCGAGGTCAGGACCGACGGGTACCGCTGGACGCAGGACTACAAGATGGGCGTGCCCACCGCGCCGCTGGTCCAGCACGAGGCCACCGAGGAGACCGGCACCTCGGTCACCTTCTGGGCGGACCCGGACATCTTCGAGACCACCGAGTACTCCTTCGAGACGCTGTCGCGGCGCTTCCAGGAGATGGCGTTCCTCAACAAGGGCCTGACGATCAGGCTCACGGACGAGCGGGAGTCGGCGAAGGCCGTCACCGGCGCGGACGAGGCGGGCGCGGACGACAAGGACGAGGTCAAGTCCGTCACGTACCACTACGAGGGCGGCATCGTCGACTTCGTGACGTACCTGAACTCCCGCAAGGGGGAGCTGGTCCACCCCTCGGTCATCGACCTGGAGGCGGAGGACAAGGAGAAGAACCTCTCCCTCGAGGTCGCGCTCCAGTGGAACAGCGGTTACAGCGAGGGTGTGTACTCCTTCGCCAACATCATCCACACCCACGAGGGCGGTACGCACGAGGAGGGCTTCCGCGCGGCCCTCACGAGCCTGATCAACAAGTACGCGCGCGACAAGAAGCTGCTGCGCGAGAAGGACGACAACCTCACGGGTGACGACATCCGCGAGGGTCTGACCGCGATCATCTCGGTCAAGCTGAGCGAGCCGCAGTTCGAGGGCCAGACCAAGACCAAGCTGGGCAACACCGAGGCGAAGACCTTCGTCCAGAAGGCGGTCTACGAGCACCTCAACGACTGGCTGGACCGCAACCCGGTCGAGGCGGCGGACATCGTCCGCAAGGGCATCCAGGCGGCCACCGCGCGCGTGGCGGCCCGCAAGGCCCGTGACCTGACCCGCCGCAAGGGTCTGCTGGAGTCGGCGTCCCTGCCGGGCAAGCTCTCCGACTGCCAGTCGAACGACCCCACCAAGTGCGAGATCTTCATCGTCGAGGGCGACTCCGCCGGCGGCTCGGCCAAGTCCGGCCGCAACCCGCAGTACCAGGCGATCCTGCCGATCCGCGGCAAGATCCTGAACGTGGAGAAGGCGCGGATCGACAAGATCCTCCAGAACCAGGAGATCCAGGCGCTGATCTCGGCCTTCGGTACCGGGGTCCACGAGGACTTCGACATCGAGAAGCTCCGCTATCACAAGATCATCCTGATGGCGGACGCCGACGTCGACGGCCAGCACATCTCCACCCTGCTGCTGACCTTCCTGTTCCGCTTCATGCGGCCGCTGGTCGAGGCCGGGCACGTGTACCTCTCGCGGCCCCCGCTCTACAAGATCAAGTGGGGCCGGGACGACATCGAGTACGCGTACTCCGACCGCGAGCGCGACGCGCTGATCGAGATGGGCCGCCAGCGCGGCAAGCGGGTCCGCGAGGACTCCATCCAGCGCTTCAAGGGCCTCGGCGAGATGAACGCCGAGGAGCTGCGCGTGACCACCATGGACCAGGAGCACCGCGTCCTCGGCCAGGTCACCCTCGACGACGCGGCCCAGGCCGACGACCTGTTCTCGGTCCTGATGGGCGAGGACGTCGAGGCCCGCCGGCAGTTCATCCAGCGCAACGCCAAGGACGTCCGCTTCCTCGACATCTGAGTCGGTCTTGGCTGACCGCACCAGGAAGGACCCCCACCAGCAATGACCGACGAGAACACTCCCGTCACCCCGGAAGAGGGCGGCGACATCGCCATGCGCATCGAGCCCGTCGGGCTCGAGACGGAGATGCAGCGCTCGTACCTCGACTACGCGAT
>NZ_JAANNX010000120.1:0-7714 GCF_013363615.1 Streptomyces sp. CAI-85
CATCGGGTAGATCTCCTCCGCCCCGACGATCGAGCACGGCACGATCGGCGCGCCCTGCCGCAGCGCGGTCGACACGAACCCGCCCCGCCCGAACCGCTGGAGCTTGTACCGCTCCCCGAACGGCTTGCCGATGCCCTTGAACCCCTCCGGCATCACCCCGACCAGCTCGCCCTGCCCCAGCAGCCGTTCGGCGTCCTCGGCGCAGGCCAGGGTGTGCCCGAGCTTGCGCGCCAGCTCGTTCACCACCGGCAGCACGAACACCAGGTCGGCGGCGAGCAGCCGCAGATGACGCCCCGCGGGGTGATGGTCGTGGACGGCGACCTGCATCATCAGCCCGTCCAGCGGCAGCGTCCCCGAATGGTTGGCGACGATCAGCGCCCCGCCCTCGGCCGGGATGTTCTCGACGCCCTTCACCTCGACCCGGAAGTACTTCTCGTACACCGGCCGCAGCAGCGACATCAGGACCTGGTCGGTCAGCTCCTCGTCGTAACCGAAGTCGTCGACCTCGTAGTCGCCCGTGAGCCGGCGGCGCAGGAAGGCCAGCCCGCCGGCGATCCGCCGCTCCAGGCCGCCGTCGCCGCGCCCGCCCGCCGCGTCCCCCGCGTCCGTCCCGTCCTTCACAGGAACATCATCCTGCTCCCCGGCCCTGGTGGGCAGGGGCTGGAGCTCGCCGGTCCCGGCGAGGTCACCGATCCCGCGGACCGGCGCGGGCTCGCCGCCCGCGCGCCGGGACACGCCGCGCCGCCGCGGCGGCCGCCCTGCGGCACCTCCGCGGGAGCGGTCGTCGTCGAACGGAATGACCTTGGCGTCCGCCATCGTTGATGCGCTCCTCAGTTGGCGCTCGGCGTCGGGGGGTGGGCCTGCGCGGTGGCCCCGGGCAGGGCGCCGCCCGCGAAGGGCAGCGCGGCGACCCGGTCGACGGCCTCCGCGACGGCCTCGGGCGGCAGCAGCCCGGGCCCGTGGCTGCGCGCGAAGTCCGCGAACGCCTCGGCCGTGGTGTACCGCGGCCGGAAGCCGAGCGTCTCGCGCATCTGGGTGGTCGCCACCACCCGGCCGTGCGTCAGCAGCCTGATCTGCTCGGGCGAGAAGTCCGTCATGCCCAGCGTACGCACCAGGGTTCCGGCCCAGGTGACCGCCGGCAGCAGCAGGGGCACGGTGGGCCGTCCGAGCCGCCGCGAGCACTGCGACAGCAGCAGCACGCCGTCCCCGGCGATGTTGAACGTGCCGCTGTTCAGGGTGCCGCGCTCCGGCTCGTGCGAGGCGATCCGCAGGACGTCGATGACGTCGTCCTCGTGCACGAACTGGAGCCGTGGGTCGTAGCCGAGCACGGTGGGCAGCACGGGCAGCGAGAAGTAGGAGGCGAGCGGTGTCTCGGCGGTCGGCCCGAGGATGTTGGCGAACCGCAGCACGCACACGGCCACATCGGGCCGCCGCCGCGCGAAGCCCCGGACGTACCCCTCGACCTCGACGGCGTCCTTGGCGAACCCGCCGCTGGGCAGGGACTTGGCGGGGGTCGTCTCGGTGAACACGGCGGGATCGCGCGGCGCGGACCCGTAGACGTTCGTCGACGACTTGACGACCAGCCGCTTCACGGTCGGGGACTTCTGGCAGGCGCCGAGGAGCTGCATCGTCCCGATGACGTTGGTCTCCTTGACCACGGTCCGGCTGCCGCTGCCGAGCGCGGTGGCCGTCACGTCCAGATGGACGACGGTGTCGGCGCCCGTCTCGGCGAGCACCCGCGCGACGGTGGCCTGCCGGATGTCGGCCTGGACGAACTCGGCACCGCCGAGATGGTGCTCGGGCCGCACGGCGTCCACGCCGATGACCCGCTCCACATCGGGGTCCCGCTGGATCCGCCGTACGAAACGGCCCCCCAGTTGACGGGCCACTCCGGTCACGAGCACGACCTTGCCCAAGATCAGCGCCTTCCTTCCGCCCTCAGTCCCGCGCGGCCCAACTTATCGGGTCGATGTTGCGCTGTGATGACCCCCCGGACGTGCGAGGTGACGGAAAACGGCCGGAGGGCGGCCCGGACATGCGTGTGGCCCCCCACCAGGAAACCCCAAGTGGAGGGCCACACCACGCTCTCGCGGCTCGCGTCGCCTACTTCTTGTTACGACGCTGAACGCGCGTGCGCTTGAGCAGCTTGCGGTGCTTCTTCTTGGCCATCCGCTTGCGCCGCTTCTTGATAACAGAGCCCACGACTACCCTCGCTCACTTCTCATCACTCGGTGCTGGGCGCCATGGGCCCATACGACCTACGAGGGGCTAGCCTACCCGCCTGAGCGCTGAGGTCGTAATCGAGGCGACCGGAGGGGTCCTGAAGGTGCCCTGTACCGCTGGTCGCGCCGGTGCGCGGACCGATCGCGGACCCCTCCGCCGACGCCGTCTCAGGCGGTTTCCACCCCCACGTAGCTCTCGCGGAGGTACTCGTGCACCGCCTGTTCGGGGACGCGGAAGGACCGCCCCACCCGGATGGCGGGCAGATGACCGCTGTGCACCAGCCGGTACACGGTCATCTTCGACACTCGCATCACCGAGGCGACTTCCGCCACGGTAAGGAACTGAACCTCGTTCAGAGGGCGTTCGCCTGCTCCAGCCATGACACACCTGAACCTTCCGCACTCGACGGCCACCGGCTTCCCCTTCCGGTGACTCTTCGTCGTTGCGTGCTCACTCCCCAATGTAGGGGCGGGTGATGCGAGTGGGGAAGAGGTGCACCCATCGCCGCCCTACTGTGACAGACACGCCCGATTGAGTACGTAGCGGGCCAGCGGCAGGTAGTGGTCCGGGCACACACCGTCGTCAAGTGGAACGGCGACGGCCACCGCCCCCTCGGCCTGCCCCACGAACACCGCCGGGTCGTCGGTGTCGGCCAGCCCGATGGCCTCGAACCCCAGTTGACCTGCCCCGCAGACCCATCCGTGGTCCCCGATCACCAGATCCGGCAACGGCCGCCCCTCCGCCGCGGCCGCCCCGAGCGCGACCCGAACCGGCAGGGGCGAGTGGCTGTGAACAGGGGTCGCACAACCGGCGCGTTCACCGTCGCCCTCCCGGACGACCGCGACGCCGCGTACGTAGTCGAGGTGGTGCGTACGTAGACCGAACCGGGTCGTTATGTCGACAGAGCGACCCTGCGCAAGGGTGAGGACAGTACATCCCGCCGCCGACAAAGCGTCCGCGAGCCGACCGTAGAACCCGAGCAGCCGATCCGGATGCCCGGTCCCGATCAGCACGCTCCCACCACGCTGGGCGACCGCCGCGACCCGCTCGGCGAAGGCGTCGAGCGCGGCGACGGTGCGATCCGGATCGATCACATCATGCCCTGAAACGCATCGAGGATCGGCCGAAACCCCACACTTCTCCGCCATCAACGCAAGCAACTCCCCCACCCCCCAGGCCCCCTGCGGCTCCACCCCCATCAACACCCGAGGATCCCGAGCCGCGAACGCCCGATACCGCCCCAGACTCTTCTCCCGCCCACTCCCCACAACCCCGGCCAGCCCCACAGCGACGAGGTACCCCCGAATGCCCCCATACCCGCCCACGCGACAGATCCTGAACCATTGCGACGGCCTGCGGCCAGGGGGAGGGAGGAAGTGGGCTCGGTTGGAGTAAGGGGGTCTGGGGAGGGGGGCAGGGGCGGAGCCCCGCGAGGGGGTCACTTTCCAACTGACCGAGACGGGTGGGTGGGTGGGAAACATGGGGTCCGGGGCGGAGCCCCGCGGCGGCCACCTTCCGACCGACCGATGGGCAAGAACGCCCCCTACGTCAACAACCCCCGCAGCGGAAACACCGCCCGCCGAGTGGCCCGTACCGCCTGATCCAGCCGAGACTCAGGGTCGTACCCCGCCTCCCACGCCCCGAACTCCACAGGCCACCGCCCATCAGTCATCCGCACCGGCGCCAACTGCCGCGTACGAGCAAAAACGGCCTGCCGCCAACTCTCCGGAATCACCGTCTCCGGCGCCACCGGCCGCCCCGCCACCACCCCCACCAGATGCGCCCACGACCGCGGCACCACATCCACCACCGCGTACCCGCCCCCACCCAACGCCACCCACCGACCCCCCGCATGCGCGTGCGCCAGCTCATGACACGCCACCTGCACCGCCCGCTGCGCGTCCAACGACACCGCCAGATGCGCCAACGGATCCTCGAAATGCGTATCCGCCCCGTGCTGCGTCACCAGCACATCCGGCCGGAAGTCGGCGAGAAGCTCCGGCACCACCGCATGGAACGCCCGCAACCACCCCGCATCCCCCGTCCCCGCGGGCAACGCCACGTTCACCGCGGCCCCCGCCCCCGCACCCACCCCGGTCTCCTCCGGCCACCCGGTCTGCGGGAACAACGTACGAGGATGCTCGTGCAGCGAGATCGTCAGCACCCGCGGGTCCTCCCAGAACGCCGCCTGCACCCCGTCCCCGTGATGCACGTCCACATCGACGTAGGCGACCCGCTCCGCCCCCAGCTCCAGCAGTCGCGCGATGGCCAGCGCCGCGTCGTTGTAGATGCAGAACCCCGCCGCGCCCCCGGGCATCGCATGGTGCAGCCCGCCGGAGAAGTTCACCGCGTGCAGCGCCTCACCCCGCCACACGGCCTCCGCCGCCCCCACCGACAATCCGGCGATCAGCGCGGACACCTCGTGCATCCCGGCGAAGGCCGGATCGTCCACGGTCCCCAGCCCGTACGACGTGTCCGCCGCCCGGGGATCCACGGAGGCCGCCTTCACGGCCTGCACATAGTCCTCCCGGTGCACCAGCCTCAAGGTGGAGTCCCCCGCCGGCTTCGCCCCGACGACCTCCACCTCCCGGTCCAGCCCCAGGGCAGACACCAGCCTCCGGGTCAGATCCAGCCGGACCGGATCCATCGGATGCTCCGGGCCG
Organism: Streptomyces sp. CAI-85; assembly: GCF_013363615.1. NCBI lineage: Bacteria > Bacillati > Actinomycetota > Actinomycetes > Kitasatosporales > Streptomycetaceae > Streptomyces > Streptomyces sp. CAI-85. The sequence continues at coordinate 4,887 of NZ_JAANNX010000120.1, forward strand.
AAGTCATAGCCCGTTACTGCCTCGTCCCACATAAGGTGTGCGCGGCCGCTCATGCCCGCCACCGTATCGGTCCGGTTGAGCGGCGAACGACCGGGCGTACACCAACGTCACCAGCACCAACACCATCGGCACCACCATGGCCCCCCGATAGCTCCAGGCGTCCCCCAGCGCCCCCACCAACGGCGACCCCACCAGGAACCCCACGTAGTTGAAGACGTTCAGCCGCGCGATCGCCGCGTCCGACGCCCCCGGGAACAACCGCCCCGCCGCCGCGAACGTCTGCGGCACCAGCACACACAGCCCCAGCCCGACCAGCGTGAACCCGCCCATCCCGACCCAGGCCCCCGGCGCCCCGGCCACCACCGCGAACCCCACCGCCGCCACCAGCGCCCCGAGCCGCACGACCGCCGCCGCCCCGAACCGCCGTACCCCGAAGTCCCCGATGGCCCGCCCGACCAGCGTGGTCACCATGTACACGTTGTACGGCACGGTGGCGAGCTGCTCACTGCTCCCGAGCACGTCCTGGAGGTACTTGGCGCTCCAGTTGGAGACCGTCGAGTCCCCGATGTAGGCGAAGGTCATCACCAGACACAACGGCAGCAGCAGCTTGAAGACGACCCCGTCCCCCTTGGCCCCCGCCTCGGAACCCTTCTCGGACCCCTTCTCGGTCACCGGCTCCGCGTCCCCGTCGACGTACCACCGGCTCCCCACCAACACCGCCGGCACCAGCACCACCACGACCGGCAGATACGACACCCAGAGCGCGAGATGCCAGTGCGCCCCCGCCCACGCGAACGAGGCCCCCACGATCCCGCCCAGGCTGTACGCGGCATGGAAGCTCAGCATGATGCTGCGCCCGTACGCCCGCTGAAGGCTCACCCCGAGCATGTTCATCGAGGCGTCCAGCACCCCCACCGAGAGCCCGAAGACAGCGAGCGAGACGGCGAGTTGGAGCATGGTGTCCCCGGCGCCCACCCCGACCAGCGCCAGCAGCACCACCGGCTGCGACCACCGCAGCAGCGCGCTCGCCGGCAGCCGCTTCACCAACTGCTCCGTCGCCACGCTCCCGGCCCCGGCCAGCACCGGCACGGCCGCGAGGAAGGCGGGCAGCAGCGCGTCCGAGACCCCGTACCGGTCCTGGATGGCCGGGATCCGGGTGACGAGCAGAGCGAACGCAGCCCCCTGGGCGAAGAAGCTGAACGCCAACGAGGCCCTACCGCGCCGCAGCAGTTCTGTCATGGCGGCGAGCGTAGGGCCCCGGCGTACTCGTGGGTAGATCCAGCCAAAGATGAATTTCCCTCATCTTTACCGGGCGAGAGCCACGCCAGCCGTCTCTGCCGTCTCCCCGACCGCCACCTCACCCCGCTCGACGGACCGCCCCGCACGGCCTCCTCGGCGACCATGGCCTGCATGGGCCCGGCGGCCAGCGCCCCACTGACGACGAACCCCGCCCCCATCGCCACGACCATCACCACGGACCCCAGCCACACCATCGTCTCCACCGGCACCGTGTACGCGCCCACGACCCGCAGCACACACTCCCCGAGCAACACCCCGCCCCACACGAGGGAGAACACCCGCTCCCGCCGCAGGAAGTCCGCGGAGGCCGCCGCCCGCCCCGCCGTCAGCCGCTCCCAGGCCGCCTCCTTCGCCGCGTCCCCCTTCACCAGGAACGGCTTGAGCCCGGCGGTCATCATCGGCCTCCCGCACGCCACCGACACCAGGATCCCGATGCCGATCACACTGCTGACCCCACTGTCCTTGGCGAGCATCAGCCGCGGATCCCCGGCGACGAGACTGAGCAACAGCCCGACGACGTTCACGACAAGGATGAGCCCGGCAAGCCCGTTGACCCTCCGCTCCCGCACCAGACTCCACCCGGTCCGCACGGCCGGCACGACACTGCTCCAGGCCAGCGCGGCGAAGGTGCTCATCCCGAAGGCACCCTTGAACAGGTAGTACGACCCGAGCGGTACGGCCACGTCCACGAGGAGCGGCATGAAGGCGTGCTGCTGCTTACCGTCGGTCCGGTGCTGGTTCGTCGTCATGCCCTCAGCTTCGCCGCCGGCCCGGTTCCCCCGGTAGAAACGATCGTCCGGACCTACGCATGACAAATGTCAGGCCAGCAGCCCCGCCAACTCGCCCATGTCGGAGAACAGTTGCGTGGCCCCCGCCAGCTTGGCGGCCGGTGTCATCGCCGTGAACCCGTACACGTCCATCCCGGCCGCGACCGCCGCCTGGACGCCCAGCGGCGAGTCCTCCACCACGACACACCGCGCCGGCTCGACGCCCATGCGCTCGGCCGCGTGGAGGAACAGATCGGGGGCCGGCTTGCCCTTGCCCACGTCCTGGGAGCTGAAGATCCGCGCGTCGTCGAACCACCGGTCAAGCCCGGTCGTCCGATGCCCCACCCGGATCCGCTCATGACTCCCGGAGGACGCCACGCAGTACGGCACGTCGTCCGCGGCGAGCTTCCCGAGGACGTCCATGGCCCCCGCGACGGGCCGCAACTCCCGCTCGAAGGCGTCGAACACCCTCCGGTGGAAGACGTCGTCGAAGTCCGCCGGCAGCCGCTCCCCCGTGCGCTCCAGGACCAGGTCGTGGATCCGGTGCATCGCGGACCCCATGTAGTCCCGGATGGAGTCCTCGTAGCTGGTGGGATGCCCCAGCTCGGTCAGATAGGCGGCCAGCAGCCGGTTGGAGATGGGCTCGCTGTCCACCAGGACACCGTCGTTGTCGAAGATCACCAATTCGTAGCGCATATAAAGAACCCTAAACGCAGAAAACCCCGCACCATGACGGTGCGGGGTTTCCCACAATGATTGTTC
>NZ_JAANNX010000042.1:0-43489 GCF_013363615.1 Streptomyces sp. CAI-85
CGGGCGCGACCGTCGCCTGGGTCACCGACCCGATGCACGGCAACACCTTCGAGGCGGCCTCGGGCCACAAGACCCGCCGCTTCGACGACGTGCTCGACGAGGTGAAGGGCTTCTTCGAGGTCCACAAGGCCCTCGGCACCCACCCCGGCGGCATCCACGTCGAGCTGACCGGTGACGACGTCACGGAGTGCGTGGGCGGCGGCGACGAGATCTTCGTCGACGACCTCCACCAGCGCTACGAGACGGCCTGCGACCCGCGGCTGAACCGCAGCCAGTCCCTGGACCTGGCGTTCCTCGTCGCGGAGATGTACCGGGACCAGTGAGGGCGGCCGGCAGCGGCTGAGACACGTGGTGGGGCGCGGATCACATACGATCCGCGCCCCACTCCACTTTTGCGGTTCCTATAAGCCGGGTAAGGTTAGGTTAGCCTCACCGATCAAGCGGGACGGCGCCACATCATCGATCCCGGCGGGAGGTGGACCGCGTGTACGTGTGCAGTTGCTTCGGAGTCACCGAGCAGCAGGTCAAGCAGCACGCGGCGGACGGCGCCTGTACGCCCCGCCAGATCGCCTCCGCCTGCAAGGCGGGCACGGACTGCGGCTCGTGCGTCCGCCGGATCCAGGCCATCCTCGGCCGGGGCGCCTGCCCGCGCCGGGACCTGGCCGACCAGGGCAAGCCGGTCCTCGCCGAACTGGACGAGGCGGCCTGAGCGAGCCCCGGGCTCGCCGGCTTACTGGCTTTCTGGCTTTCTAGCTCTCGGGCTGCTCGATGACCTGCGCGATGTAGAGCGCCTCGCCGAGCTTCTCCAGCAGTTCGAGCTGGGTGTCGAGGTAGTCGATGTGGTGCTCCTCGTCCTCCAGGATCGACTCGAAGATGTTGGCGGACGTGATGTCGCCCTTCTCGCGCATCACCTTGATCCCGCGCTTGAGGCGGTCGATCGCCTCCACCTCGATCAGCCGGTCGGCCTCGAACATCTCCTTGACCGTCTGGCCCACCCGCACGTGGAACAGCCGCTGGTAGTTCGGCAGCCCGTCCAGGAAGAGGATCCGGTCGGTCAGCACCTCCGCGTGCTTCATCTCGTCGAACGACTCGTGGCGGGTGTACTTCGCGAGCTTCGTCCAGCCGAAGTTCTCCTGCATCTTCGCGTGCAGGAAGTACTGGTTGATCGCCGTCAGCTCGCCGGTGAGCTGTTCGTTGAGGAATTCGATGACCTCGGGGTCGCCCTGCATCGCAGAGGCTCCTTCCGCATGGGGGATCGGGGAGGTTGCCGCCGCATGATTTCACCCGCTCCCGAAGATCGTCCAGTAAGTGCGTACTTAGTAAGTTAGTCCATGCTTAGTGGCAGTTGCCCGATTCCGGACATGGCTGGTCATGTGCACCGCTCCGGGTCTGTCAGGATGGAGCCATGGGTCAGTCGGTGGAGCACGGAACAGGACAAGCAGCAGCGTCCGAGCTTCCGCCGGGACAGCGCCTCCAGCGCGGCTGGCCGGTCACCCACTACGGTCCGGTACCCAAATTCCGGCCGGAACGCTGGGAGTTCAGGGTCTTCGGCGCCACCGCCGACGGTGCCAAGCACTGCTGGAACCACGACGAGTTCACCGCCCTGCCGTACACCACCGTCGTGGCCGATCTGCACTGTGTGACGAAGTTCAGCATGCTCGGCGCGGAGTGGGGCGGGATCCCGGCCAGGACCGTGCTGGACATCGCCCCGCCCGCCGCCGATGTCACCCATGTGATGGTGTGGGCGGAGTACGGTTTCAGCTCGAATCTGCGTCTCGCGGACTTCGCCTCCGAGCGCACCATCTTCGCCACCCACAAGGACGGCGAACTCCTCACCGCCGAGCACGGCTTCCCGGTCCGTCTGGTCGTCCCGCACCTGTACGCCTGGAAGGGGCCCAAGTGGGTCCGCGGCGTCGAGTACATGACCGCCGACCGCCGCGGCTTCTGGGAGGAGCGCGGCTATCACAACGTCGGCGACCCCTGGCGCGAGCAGCGCTACTCGTACCAGGAGGAGCCCGGGGACGGCCCCGAGCTCTGACGCCGTCAGTGGTGGTACCGGTGCACCACCGCGTGGCCCCGGCCGCGGCCGATCATCCACTTGTTGACCGGGGTCGTGAGCACGAACGCGACGGCCAGGGCGATCGCCAGCGCGCCCCAGAACAGCGCGTCGCCGAGACCGGCGTCCATCGCGCCCGGCCACAGCACGATCACCCCGTTGTCGACCAGTTCCATCACGGCGATCGACAGGGTGTCCGCCGCCAGCGCCACCCGGACCGCCGCCCGCAGACCGACGCCCGCCTTCAGCACGCCGCGCAGGGTGAGCGCGTAGCCGAAGAAGAAGGCGAGGACGATCGCCAGGACCAGGGTCGCGGTATTGCCCCAGCCCAGCGCGGTGCCGACGACCATGCCGAGCACCTCGCCGATGGCACAGCCGGTGAGGCAGTGCAGGGTGGCGCGGACGGCGGTCGCCCATGAGCCGTCCGGCGCTGCGCCGTGGCCGTGCCCCGGGTGCTCGTGCGCGTGCTGCTCGTGCGCGTGTGCTTGGTGCGTCTCGTGCCGCATGAGTGCCCCCAATGCCAGGTGACGGTTCCCGCGCTCCATGGGAACCGTGTACCCGAACCGTATACCCCCCAGGGGTATTCCCGAAGGGGTCGGGACGGCTATCCGTCGCGCAGTTTCTTCAGCCGTTCCACGTCCGCCGCGTGGCCCTCCTTGCCGCCGGGGGTCTCGATGATCAGCGGGACGCCCTCGGTCGCCGGGTGTGTCATCAGGGCGCGGAAGGGGTCCTCGCCGATGTGGCCGGCGCCGATGTTCTCGTGCCGGTCCTTGTGCGCGCCGGCCACGTCCTTGGAGTCGTTGGCGTGGATCAGCTTCAGCCGGCCCGCGCCGACCGTGTCCACCAGCAGGTCCAGGGTGCGGTGCATCCCGTCCGGGCCGGTCAGGTCGTGGCCGGCGGCGAAGATGTGGCAGGTGTCCAGGCAGACGCCGAGCTTCGGATGGGCGTCCAGCGCCTCGAAGTACGGTCCGAAGTCCCAGGTCCGGGAGCAGAGCGAGGAGCCCTGGCCCGCCGTGGACTCCAGCAGGAGGAAGGGGTCGTCGTCCTCGGTCAGCTCGTCCAGCAGGGGCAGCAGATGCTCGCGGACCTGCTTGAGGGCCACCGACCGGTCCCGTCCGCCCGTCGCGCTCCCGGTGTGCACGACCACGCCCAGCGCGCCGATCTCCCGCCCGCGGCGCAGCGAGTGCCGGAGCGACTCCACCGACTTCTCCACGGTCGCCTCGGTGTGCGACCCGAAGTTGATCAGGTAGGGGGCGTGGACGTACGCCGGGAGGTTCCGCTCGGCGCAGGCGGTGCGGAACGCCTCGTCCTGGGCCGGGTTGCCGGCCGGGGTGGCCCAGCCGCGCGGGTTGGCGACGAAGACCTGGACCGTCTCCGCCTTGAGGTCCTGGGCGTACGACAGTCCGACGGAGTGCAGACCGCCGGCCACCGGGACATGGCCGCCGACGGGGTTGCGGGAGGGGGAGGGGCGCTGAGAACTCACCCCTTCAGGGTGTCATGCTCCCGCGCCCCGCCCGTCAGCGGATGGTGATCGTGATCGTCGAGCCCTTGGGCGCCTTGTCGCCGCCCGAGACGGACTGGCTCTTGACGGTGTCGCCGAAGAGGCCGAGCAGACCGCGGTCCTCGTCGACGTCGAATCCGGCCGCCTCCAGCGCGTCCTTCGCGTCCCCGACGCTGTCCCCGACCACGTCCGGGACCTCGACCATCTCCGGGCCCTTGGACAGCGTCAGCGTGACGGTGTCGCCCTCGCCGAGCTGGGCGCCCTCCTCCGGCGACTGGGCCGCGACCTGCCCCTTGTCGAACTCGGAGTTGATCTCCTCGCTCGCGACCTCGACCTCGAAGCCGGCCTCCTCCAGCTCGGCCCGCGCGTCGTCCAGGGAGTCGCCCGTGACGTCCGGGACGTCCAGCGCGGGGCCTTTGCTGACGACCAGGGCGATCGCCGAGCCCGCCCGGCGCTCGGTGCCGGACTCGGGGTCGGTGCTGATCACGAACCCCTTGAGCACGTCGTCGCTGAACTCCTTGGTGACCAGCCCCGGCGCCAGCCCCTCCGTCTTCAGCCGCTGCTGCGCCTTGTCCAGGCGGGTGCCGGCCAGATCGGGCACCTTCACCGTCTCGGGGCCGTCGGAGACGACCAGGGCCACGGAGTCGTTCTTCCGGATCCGCGCGCCCGGCTTGGGGTCCGTGTCGATGACCGTGCCGCGCTTGACGGTGTCGCTGTACGCGTGCGTGACCTTGCCGACCTCGAGTCCGGCCGCCTCCAGGCGCTGTTCCGCGCGCTCCTGGGTCTGGGTGAGCACCGCGGGGACCTTGGTGAACTGGCCGGAGTTGATGTACCAGACGCCGGCGCCCACGCCGAGCACCAGCAGCACCACGGTGACCAGCGCGAGCACCCCGCGCCGGGGGCGCGGGAAACCGCGCCCCGCGGGCGGCGGCGGGGGCGGCGGGCTCTGGAAGCGGGAGGTGCGGTTCATCGGGTCCGCGCCGCCGGGGCCGTACGGCGTCCCGGGCTCGCCCGGTTCGTCCTCGTTCACCGGGAGGGGGCGGGGGACCGTCAGGGAGCGCGGGATGACGCTGGTGCGGTCCTCGGCGTTGTCGTGGGCCGCGGACAGGGCCTGCGGCGGGACGGCGTCGAGCTGTTCCTCGCTGAGCGCGGCGCGCGCCGCGCGCACCTGCCCGAGCAGCGCGACCGCGTTGTACGGCCGCACCTCCGGGGTGCGCGCGGTGGCGGAGGCCACGACCTCGTCCAGTTCGAAGGCGAGGCCGGGCACGATCGCCGAGGGCGGCGGGACGTCTTCGTGCAGATGCTTGTAGAGGACGATCGCGGGGGACTCGCCGTCGTGCGGCTTCTCGCCGGTGAGCATCTCGTAGAGCACGACACCGCACGCGTACACGTCGACCCGGGCGTCGGCGGTGCCGGGCGTCTCGACCTGTTCGGGCGCGAGGTAGGCGACGGTGCCGAGCACCGCGCCGGTGGTGCTGGTCACGGTGTCCACGGAGCGCACCAGACCGAAGTCGGCGACCTTGACCCGGCCGTCGTCCCCTATCAGGACGTTCTCCGGCTTCATGTCACGGTGCACGAACCCGGCCCGGTGGGCGGCGCCGAGCGCGGCGAGGACCGGCTCCAGGATGTCGAGCGCGGCCCGCGGCTGGAGCGCCCCGCGCTCGCGCAGCACGTCACGCAGCGTGCACCCGGCGATGTACTCCATGGCCAGGTAGACGTACGACCCGTCGGTGCCCTGGTCGAAGACCTGCACCACGTTCGGGTGGGCGAGGCGGGCGACGGACTTGGCCTCGCGGATGAACCGCTCGACGAAGGTGCCGTCGGCGGCGAGTGCCGGATGCATCACCTTGAGCGCGAGCACACGGTCGAGGCGGGTGTCCACGGCCCGGTAGACCGTGGCCATCCCGCCGACCGCGATCCGCGCCTCGACGCGATACCGACCGTCGAGCACCTGCCCGACCAGAGGGTCCTGAAGGGTCGTGTCCACGCAGCGAGTCTACGAGGCACCACCGACACACCTCCCGCTTCCGCCCCATCGGAGCAGGACTGCGGCCGAGCTGTGACGGAGCGCGGAGATGCGGGGGGCTTGTGCTTCGGGGGCACGGCCCCCCCGGGAGTCAGAAGGCGGGGCGTTCAGGGTCCAGGGCGGCCAGGCCCTCCGTGGGGGAGGACGCCTGGGCGAACCAGCGGCGGGGGATGCGGCCCGCCAGCCGGGCCAGCCGGCCGGCCTCGACCCCGGCCCGCATGGCCAGCGCCATCCGCTCGGGGTCCTGGGCGCGGGTCACCGCCGAGGCCAGCATCACCCCGGCGCACCCCAGCTCCATCGCCAGCGCCGCGTCCGACGCCGTACCGGCGCCCGCGTCCAGGATCACCGGCACGCGCGCGTGCTCGACGATGAGCTGGAAGTTGTGCGGGTTGCGGATGCCGAGTCCCGAGCCGATGGGGGAGCCCAGGGGCATCACCGCGGCGCAGCCCACGTCCTCCAGCTTGCGGGCGAGGACCGGGTCGTCGTTGGTGTACGGCAGCACGGTGAACCCGTCGTCCACCAGGGTCTCCGCCGCCTCCAGCAGCTCCACCGGGTCCGGCAGCAGGGTGCGTTCGTCGGCGATGACCTCCAGCTTCACCAGGGAGGTGCCGAGCGCCTCGCGGGCCAGCCGGGCGGTCAGGACCGCCTCCCCGGCCGTGAAGCAGCCGGCCGTGTTGGGCAGCACCCGGATCCCGAGCCGCTCCAGGACCGACAGCACCGAACCGTGCACCGTCGGGTCGACCCGCCGCATCGCGACCGTGGTCAGCTCGGTGCCGGACGCGACCAGCGCCCGCTCCAGCACCTCCAGGCTGGGCGCGCCCCCGGTGCCCATGATCAGCCGGGACGAGAAGGTCGTCCCCCCGAGGACGAAGGGATCGTCGGCCATGGCTCAGCCTCCCTGGACGGCGGTCAGGATCTCCACCCGGTCGCCCTCGGCGAGCGCCGTGGCGGGCCACTGCGCGCGCGGGACGACCGTCTCGTTGAGCGCGGCGGCCACCCCGGAGGGGGCCGGCGCCAGCGACCGTACGACGCTGTCGAGCGCCGTGCCGGAAGCGACCTCGCGCCGCTCCCCGTTGACCGAGATGGTGACGGACGGGCTCATGCGGGCTGCTCCAGGAGGGCGGCGGCGCCGAAGCGCCGGGGCGTGAAGGGACGGGCCTCGTCGGGGAGTTCACCGGTGGTCAGGGCGTGCGCGAGGGCGTCCCCGGTCACCGGGGTCAGCAGCACCCCGTTGCGGTGGTGGCCGGTGGCCAGCAGCAGTCCGTCCAGCTCCGTCGGTCCGAGCAGCGGCGCGTTGTCCGGGGAGCCGGGACGCAGTCCCGCGCGGGTCTCGGTCAACGGCAGTTCGGTGATCCCGGGCACCAACTCATGCGCGTCCCGCAGCAGTTCGTACACGCCCCCGGCCGTGACCGTGGTGTCCCAGCCCAGTTCCTCGCTGGTCGCGCCGACGACCAGCTCGCCGTTCTCGCGCGGCACCAGATACACATGGCTGCCGCGCACCACGGCCCGCACGGTGCGGTTCAGGAACGGCGCGTGGCGGGGCGGCACGGCCAGCCGCAGCACCTGCCCCTTCACCGGCCGTACGGGCGGCCGGACCGGGTCGGGGATCCCGGTGAGCCGTGCGCTCAGGCTGCCGCCCGCCAACACCACCTGTCCGGCGGCCAGTTCCGTCCCGTCGTCCGTGACCACCCCGGTGGCCCGCCCGCCGGTGACGGACAGCCGCTCGGCCCACGCGCGGTGCAGGGTCACGCCCGTGCGTTCGCAGGCGGTGACCAGGGCCGCGGCCAGCCGCCGCGGATCGACCTGATGGTCGCCGTCCACCCGGAGGCCGCCGCGCACGCCCGGCGCGAGCATCGGTTCGAGGCGGCGGCACTCGCGGCCCGACAGCCACTGCGAGTCGAGCCCCGACCGGGTCTGGAGCGCGTGGAGTTCCCGCAGATGCGCGCGGTCGTCGGCGTCCAGCGCGACCGCGAGCGTGCCGCAGCGCCGGTGGCCGACGTCCTGCCCGGTCAGCTCGGTCAGCTCCGCCACGAAGTCCGGATAGCGGTGCGCCGAGGCCAGGTTGAGGCCGAGCAGTGTCTGCTCGCCGTGGTGCAGTTCCGTGACGGCGGCCAGCATGCCGGCCGCCACCTGCGCGGCGCCGCCGCCCGGCGCCGGATCCACCACCGTCGTGACGAGCCCGCGCTGCGCGGCCCGCCAGGCCGTGACGAGCCCGATGATCCCGCCCCCCACCACGAGGACGTCTGCTGCTGGTGTACGCGACATCGGCGTCCAGCCCCTCCCTTCGCCGGCATGACCCGGATCAGGTTCGTACGGTCGGAGGCCGGCCAGCCTCCCTCTCAGCCCGGTCCGTCCGGGCTCCCGCGAGTGCTCTACGTTGGCCACCCTAGCCCGCCCGCGCACGTCTCAGTAAGGGAGCCTCCGCCGTGCCCCGCTCGCTCGACGGTCTCGTCCTCGCCCCCGTCGCCGACCAGGCCCCCGGCCAGGTCGGCACCCGCACCCGCTTCACGTACCACGAGGCCCAGGGCGTGATCTGGGCCGACTACGCGGGCGGTGACGTCGTACGCGGCCATCTCGTGGGTACCCGTAGGGGGGACCGGCTGGACTTCCGGTACGTGCAGCTCAAGCAGGACGGCACCACCTCGTCGGGGCACTGCGTGTCGACGGTCGGGGAGCTGCCGGACGGCCGGGTGCGGCTGACCGAGACCTGGGAGTGGGAGTCCCGGGAGGGCGGCGGCACGAGCGTTGTGGAGCAGGTCACGGAGCACGACCGCTGACTGACGTTCCGTCAGGTGTCTAAGGTGATCAGGTGAGCGAGCAGAGACTGGACGACGAGGGCAGGCCCACCGGACGGCGCGTGGTCGTCGCGGGTGCCGGGATGGCCGGGGTGCAGACCGCGGTCGCCCTGCGCGAGCAGGGCTTCGACGGCACGGTGACCCTGATCGGCGCCGAACCCCACCAGCCCTACGACCGCCCCCCGCTCTCCAAGGCCGTCCTCCTCGGCAAGGCCGAGCACTCCGCCTTCGACGTCGACTTCGAGAGCCTCGGCATCGACCTGGTCCTCGGCCGCGAGGTCCTCGGCCTGCGCCCCGCCGACCACGCCCTGGACACCGAGACGGGGCCCGTCCCCTACGACGTCCTGGTCGTCGCCACCGGCGCCGAACCGATCCGGCTGCCCGGCGCCGAGGGCGTCCCGGGCGTCCATCTGCTGCGCACCCTGGACGACGCGGAACGGCTGCGGCCCGTCCTCGCCGACCGGCACGACGTCGTGGTCGTCGGCGCCGGCTGGATCGGCGCCGAGTTCGCCACCGCCGCGCGCGAGGCCGGCTGCGCGGTCACCGTCGTGGAGGCCGCCGACCGGCCGCTCGCCGGAGCCCTGCCCGCCGAGGTCGCCGCCCCGATGACCGGCTGGTACGCCGACGCCGGCATCGACCTGCGCACCCACACGCGCGTGGAGCGCGTCGAGCCCGGCGCGGTCGTGCTGGACGACGGCTCACGGCTGCCGGCCGACGCCGTGGTGGTCGGCATCGGCGCCCGCCCCGCCACCCGCTGGCTGACCGGCTCCGGCGTCGAGCTGGGCGCGTACGGCGAGGTCGTGGCCGACGCCGCGCTGCGCACGTCCGTGCCCGAGGTGTACGCGGTCGGCGACTGCGCCTCCTTCCCGTCCGGCCGCTACGGCGAGCGGCTGCTCGTGCACCACTGGGACAACGCCCTCCAGGGCCCGCGCACGGTCGCCGCGAACATCCTGGGCGCCGCCACCGGCCGGCCCCCGGCGGTCTACGACCCGGTCCCGTACTTCTGGTCGGAGCAGTTCGGCCGCTTCGTGCAGTACGCGGGCCATCACGCCGCCGCCGACACCGTCCTGTGGCGCGGCGACCCGGCGGGACCGGCCTGGACGGTCTGCTGGCTGCGCGAGGACCGGCTGGTCGCCCTGCTGGCCGTCGGCCGACCGCGCGATCTCGCCCAGGGCCGACGGCTGATCGAGTCGGGCACGGCGATGGACCCCGGGCTCCTGGCGGACCCGGGCCGCCCGCTGAAGGCGGCCACGGCGTAGGGGGCGGCGCGGGGGCGTTGCCCCGGTCGGGGTGGCCCGGCTTCCGACTGTCAGTGGCAGATGGCAGGCTTGTCCCGTGACCGAGATTGACGCAAAGACCGATGCTCTCGTCCCCGCCTGGCTCACCCTGCCCGACATCGCGGAGATGCTCGACGTGGAGGTGACGCGCGTGCGGCAGCTCGTCAAGGACGGCCAGCTCATCGCCGTACGCCGAGGCGAGAACCGCGCCCTGCACGTCCCCGCCGCCTTCATCGACGAGGACAAGGTGGTCAAGGGCCTCGCCGGCACCCTGACCCTCCTGAGGGACGACGGCTTCACGGACGAAGAGATGCTGGAGTGGCTCTTCACTCCCGACCCGAGCCTGCCCGGCACCCCCGCGCAGGCCCTGAGCGAGAATCGCGGCACGGAGGTGAAGCGCCGGGCGCAGGCGCTCGCCGTCTGACCCGTCAGACCCGCCGATCCGAACCGTGACGGCGTGCGGGGCCCGCCCCGCACGCCACCGCCCTGGGGGACCCTCGTATGCCCGACACCGCCCGTGCCCGTCTCGCCGGCGCCCTGCTCTACCTCTGCACGGACGCCCGCACCCGGCAGGGCGACCTGCCCGAGTTCCTGGACGCGGTCCTCGCGGCCGGTGTCGACATCGTGCAGTTGCGGGACAAGGGCATCGAGGCGGCCGAGGAGCTGGAGCACCTGAAGATGTTCGCCGACGCCTGCGCCCGGCACGGCAGACTCCTCGCGGTCAACGACCGGGCGGACGTCGCCCACGCGGCCGGCGCCGACGTCCTCCACCTCGGCCAGGGCGACCTGCCGGTGCCCGCCGCCCGCGCGCTCCTCGGCGAGGACGTCCTGATAGGCCGCTCCACGCACACCGAGGCGGAGGCCGAGGCCGCCGCCGTCCAGGAGGGCGTGGACTACTTCTGCACCGGCCCCTGCTGGCCCACCCCCACCAAGCCCGGCCGGCCCGCCCCGGGCCTCGGCCTGGTCCGTCACACCGCGGCCCTGGGCACCGACCGCCCCTGGTTCGCCATCGGCGGCATCGACCTCACCAACCTCGACGAGGTGCTGGCCGCCGGTGCCCGCCGGGTGGTCGTCGTGCGGGCGATCACCGAGGCCGACGACCCCGGCGCGGCCGCCGCCGAGTTCGCCGGCCGGCTGCGCAAGGCCCAGGACGCGTGACGCGGGACGGGTGACGGCGCAACCGCGAGGGCCCCGCACGGACGGGGGCGTGTTTCGGCCGCGGATCGTCCCGAAGGGTGGACAACAGGCCGACAATTCGGGCAAATATCCGGCATCCGGTTGGGTGACCACCGACGGCCTGGCTAACCTGCGGGTATGGCCCTCGGAACCGCATCGACCAGGACCGACCGCGCACGCACCGTCCGCGACATCCTGGCCACCGGCAAGACGACGTACTCGTTCGAGTTCTACGCGCCGAAAACCCCCCAGGGCGAGAAAAGCCTGTGGAACGCGCTCCGCAGGGTCGAGGCGGTCGCCCCCGACTTCGTCTCCGTCACCTACGGCGCCGGCGGTTCCACCCGCGCCACGACGGTCCGTGAGACCCAGCAGATCGTCGTCGACACCACCCTCACCCCGGTCGCCCACCTCACCGCCGTCGACCACTCCGTCGCCGAGCTGCGCAACATCATCGGCCAGTACGCCGACGCCGGGATCCGCAACATGCTCGCCGTGCGCGGCGACCCGCCGGGCGACCCCATGGGCGACTGGGTGCCGCACCCGCAGGGCCTCACCTACGCCGCCGAGCTGGTCCGGCTGATCAAGGAGTCGGGCGACTTCTGCGTGGGCGTCGCCGCCTTCCCGGAGATGCACCCCCGCTCCACCGCCTGGGACACCGACGTCGAGCACTTCGTCGACAAGTGCCGGGCCGGCGCCGACTACGCGATCACCCAGATGTTCTTCCAGCCCGAGTCGTATCTGAGGCTGCGCGACCGGGTGGCGGCGGCCGGCTGTGACACCCCCGTCATCCCCGAGGTGCTCCCGGTGACCAGCGTGAAGATGCTGGAGAGGCTGCCGAGACTCAGCAACGCCCACTTCCCCGGGGAGTTGAAAGAGCGGATCCTCACAGCCAAAGAGGATCCGGCCACTGTACGCTCCATGGGAATCGAGTTCGCCACGGAGTTCTGCGCTCGGCTGCTGGCCGAGGGAGTGCCCGGACTGCACTTCATCACGCTCAACAGCTCCACGGCGACACTGGAAATCTACGAGAACCTGGGCCTGCACCACCCGCCGCGGGTCTAGACCGGTCGCACCGACGTACGACACACTGCGTAGCGGCCATTGGAGAGGGGCGTACATGGGCTGGACGGTCCTCTACATCGCGTTCGGCATCGTCGCGCTGTGGCTGCTCGGTGAGGTGCTGCTTCAGTACAAGGCGCGGCTGCGCTGGCGGCTGCTGGCGTTCGCGGGCTTCCTGGGCGTCGTGCTCGGTGTCCTGATCCCGTCGGTCGTCGTCATCGGGCTGGGCGCGGCCGCCTTCGCGGTCGGCCAGACGTACGTCACGCTGTCGTTCCGCCGCGGCTTCGCCGAGGGCTGGGCCGTCCGGCGCGGAGGCGCCGAGTCCGAGGCCGACGACGCCATCGAGCCCCTGCCCAAGCGCCGCCGCGGCAAGAACGCCCAGGACCCGGCCCTCGACCCCCTGGGCCAGGAGCCCGGCGAGGCCGGCTACCTCGACGCCGACGGCGGACAGCCGTCCTACGGCGACACCGCGGCAGCGGGCTACGACCGGGCCCCGGGCGCCTACCCCGACGACGACTTCGACCGCGACGACGTCTTCACCCCGGCCGCCCGCGGCCCCCAGGCCGACGCCGAGAGCACCGCCGTCTACGAGCCGCAGCCCCTGCCCGACGACACCGGCTCCTACGGCATATACAGCGACACCGCCTACGCGACCGCCGCGGGCCAGCCCCAGGACCAGTACGCGGCGGCGGCGCAGGCCGGCACCGACCAGACCTACGGCTACGACGGCTACTCCGGGTACAACCAGCAGCAGTACGGCTACGACGCCACCGGCGAGCAGCAGTACGCCGCCTACTCCGACCCGTACATCGGCACCCAGACCTACGGCGGCGGCAGCTACGACACCGGCTACGGCCAGCAGCAGTACGGGCAGCAGGGCTACGGCCAGGACCAGTACGGCACCGGCGGCTACGAGACCCCGGCCGCCGGGGTCTGGGTCCCGCAGCAGCGCACCGACGACTCCTACGGCGGCGACCTCCCGCCCGACCAGCAGTCCTACCCCTACCAGGGCGACGGACAGCAGGGCCAGGGTCCGGGCAACGGCTACGACGAGCAGCAGTACCGGTACTGACCCGGGCGGGGCTCACTGCGAGCCGCGGAACTCCGGCCCCTCCACGATCAGCCCCGCCACCAGCGCGCCCGACATCCCCGCGTGCGGCAGCCCGCCGCCGGGGTGCGACCAGCCGCCGACGGTGAACAGACCGCTCAGCCCCGTCCCGTTCCCCGGGTGCAGCAGCCGGCCGTCCGCGGCGGCCAGCGCCGGCGCCGGGACCGCGCCGCCCGCCGCGCCCGTCTCCGCCGCGACGTCCGCGGGCGTGCGCACCTCGTGCCACAGGATCCGGCCGCGCAGACCGGGTACGGCCCGCTCGGCGACGGCGATCACCCCCGCCACCCACGCCTCGCCCGGCTCCGCCCCCGCCGGGACCACCGTGCTCAGCGTCACCGCCTCATGGCCGGAGTCCGGGACCAGCGCCGGGTCGTCCGGCCGCAGCACCGTGACCGTCGGCCGCGCGGGGGCCGCCGGGACCGTACCGAACAGGCTCTCCAGCTCGGCGTCACGGTCCTCGGTGTGCACCACCGTGCGATGCGCGGCGCCCTCGGGGCGGGCGCCCCGCAGCGCCAGCAGTACGGTCAGCCGGCTCGGCAGGCCCCGCTGCGGCGGCACCTCGGCCGCCCCGCGCGCGGGCAGCCACGGGGCGTTGCCGGGGGCGAGCACGAAGTCCGCCTCCTCGGCCTCGCCGCCGGCCAGCTCCACGCCCGTCACGGCGCCGTCCTTCTCCACCACCCCGGTGACCTCGGCGCCGAACCGGAACGTCACCCGGCGGGCCAGACACCGCTCGTACACGGCCCGGGCCAGCTCCCGCATCCCGCCGCGCACGTACCACATCCCGAAGGCGTGCTCCATGTACGGCAGCACCGCCGCGCTCGCCGGGGCCGTCCGCGGATCGAGGCCGTACGCGAGCGCGTGCCCCTCCAGCAGGGCGGCAAGCCGTGGATCGCGCAGCTCCCACGCGGCGACCTCGGCGAGCGTCCCGGCCCGCCGGGTGCGCAGCAGCCGCTTGTGCGGCACCGCCGGGTAGGGCTCGCGCTCCGCCAGGACCCGCCAGTCGGGCCACAGCGGCTCCTCCAGGAGCGGCCGGCGGGTGCGGTCCCACGCCTCACGGGCCCGCACCAGGAAGTCGCCCCAGCGCTGCCCGGCGCCCGCGCCGAGCGCGTCGTCCAGCGCCGAGACGACACCCGCGCGCGAGGCGTTCGGCAGGGACACCTCGGTGCCGTCCGCGAACACGTGCCGGGCCGACGGATCGACCTGCACCAGCTCGACACAGGACTCCAGCGGCTCCTTGCCGGTCTTCACGAACAGATCGCGCCACACCGCGGGCAGCGGGAGCAGCCCTGGGCCGGTGTCGAACCCGAACCCGTCCCGCTCGAACCGGCGCACCGCGCCGCCGTACGTCTCCGACCGCTCGTACACCACCACCCGGTGCCCCGCGACCGCCAGCCGCGCGGCCCCCGCCAGCGCCCCCGTCCCCGCCCCGACCACCGCAATCCGTGCCATGCGGCCGACTTTATCGACCGCGGCCGACAGCGCCGGGGACGGGTGCCGTCAGGCAGGTGGTTCCGGTGGGTGGTGGATCAGACGGCGCTCCTCGCGGCGTTGGGCCCGGCGGCGCAGGAAGCGGCGGATGCGGGAGATCAGGAAGAACAGGATGACCAGGCCGGCCACGAGCAGGACGGCCGCGATCACCGCCGCCGCGACCGGGTGGAACAGGGCGAACGTCACGATGCCGGCGACTCCGAGGTCCTCGGCCAGGCTCACGATGACGTTGCTGAAGGGCTCCGGGGAGGTGTTGACCGCCATCCGGGTGCCCGCCTTGACGGCATGGCTGGCCAGTGCGGTCGTACCGCCGAGGACGCCCGCCGCCGCGTCCGACAGGGAGCCGCTCTGCCCGGCGAGCACGGCCCCGATCCAGGCACCGGCGGCCGGCCGGATCAGGGTGTGGACCGTGTCCCACGCCGAGTCGACGTAGGGGATCTTGTCGGCGACGGCCTCGCACAGGAACAGCACGCCCGCGACGATCAGCACCTCGGGGCGCTGGAGCGTCTCGGGGACCTCGTCGGTCAGACCGGCCGCGCCGAACAGGCCGAGCAGCAGCACCACCGCGTAGGCGTTGACGCCGCTGGCCCAGCCGCTCGTGAAGACCAGGGGGAGTACGGACACGGGGGCGATCGTAACCAGACGGGCCCGCCGCGTCCTGGGGTTGAGTGCGCAGGTCTGAGTACGCGTACTCAGGGAGTGAGTTGAGTACGCGCGCGGATGGGGGACGGCCCGCGCGGACGGAAGAGTGGAGGCACGGAAAGGGGCGCGGCTCCGGCACCGGCGACACGGGGCGCCGGAACGGAGCGGCCCTCGGTCCGTGCGGGGGGCGTGGGGGTGTGGCGCCGGTCCGTGACGGCCCGCGGGGGACGCGGCCGGCACGGACCGGCGCTCTCGTGCGTCAGGCGCCCTGACGGCTGCCGCTCACCCGCCCCTGGAGCAGCCGGGACAGCGCCGCGTGGACGTCGTCCAGCGAGCGCTCCGGCTGGAACGCCTGCCAGTCGAGCGCCGCCACCAGCACCATCCCGACCAGCGCCGCCGCGGTCAGCGGGACGTCGATCTCCGCGCTGAACTCGCCGCTCTCGACACCCTCGCGCAGCACCCCCTCGACCACCGCCACCGCCTCCTGCCGCACCACCATGAGCGTGGACTGCCAGGCCCGGTTGGTGCGCCACAGCTCGGCGACGTAGAGCTGGGTGAAGGACGGGTAGCGCTCGATGAAGACGAGCCCCGCGCGGACCATCGCGTCCAGCGCGTCGACCTTGCCGCCGCCCTCCCGGTCCGCCCGCTCGGCGGCGTCCCGCAGCGAGGCGGTGAGGAGTCCCACGCCGTGCCGCAGCAACTCCTCGAAGAGGACCGACTTGCTCGCGAAGTTGTAGTACACCGTGCCCTTCGCGACCCCGGCCCGCTCGGCGATCTCGTCCACCGTGGTGGCGGAGAACCCCTGCTCGGCGATGAGGGTGACGGCCGCCTCGTAGAGCTTCTGCCGGGTGGCCTCCCGGCGGGTGCGGCCGGTCGAGGTTGTGCTGCTGTCCATGGTCCCGATTGTCACAGCATCCCGGCCGCCCGTACGCCCGATCTTCACAGGCTCAGCTCCGGATGCAGCCGGTCCAGGGTCCACACCTGGCGGCGGCGCGCCGACAGTGCGGTCAGCGCGAGGGCGCCGGCGGTGAAGGCGACGAGCACCACGCACGCGTACGCCACCGGTTCCAGCCCGCCGCCCGTGATCAGCCGGCGCAGCGCCTCGACGACGTAACTCATCGGCAGGAAGGGGTGGATGGCGTTGAAGAAGCCGGGGCTGGTCTGCACCGGGTAGGTGCCGCCCGCCGAGGTCAACTGGAGCATCAGCAGGGCGAGGACGAGGATCCGGCCCGCCGCGCCGAAGCGCGCGTTGAGCCACTGCACCAGCGCCGCGAAGCACGCCGACACCAGGAACAGGAAGCCCACCGTCCCGGCCGCCCTGGCCATCTCCAGGCCGATCGCCCAGTGCAGCACCGCCATCAGGGCCGTCGTCTGGAGGATCCCGATCGCCACCACCGGCAGCCAGCCCGCCAGCGCGATCCGCCAGGCCGAGGCGCCGGCGGCGAGCGCGCGCCGGTTCATCGGCGCGATCAGCATGTACGCCACCATGGCGCCCACCCACAGCGACAGCGGGATGAAGTACGGGGCGAAGCCGGTGCCGTAGTTGGCCGCCTTGTGCATGTCCTGGGAGACCAGCTTCACCGGGTCGGCCATGACGGACGTCCGGGCGTCGCGGGCGTCTTTGTCGTAGTCGGGGATGCGCGCCGCGCCGTCGTGCAGTCCGCCGGCGAGCTTCCCGGAGCCGTCGACCAGCTTGAACATGCCGCCGTTGAGGTCCTCGGCGCCGTTCTTCAGCTCGCCGACGCCCTGGTTCAGGGTGCCGGCGCCGGTGTTGGCGGTGCCGAGCCCGGCGTGCAGCGCCTTCGCGCCGTCGGCGACCTTCGCCGCCCCGGTGTTGAGGGCGTTGACCTGCTTGACGGCGTCGTCGAGGTCCTCGGAGAGGTTCGGGGCCCGGTCGGCCAGTTCCTGGGCCTCGGTCCTGAGCGTCGCCAGGTTGGTGCGGAGCGTCTTGAGGTCGCCGTCCTGGTCGGCGATCAGCGTGTTGAGGTCGTCGGCGACCACCGCCACGTCGGCGGCGGAGTCCTTGGCCTTCTTCAGGTCCGCGCAGGCCGGGTCGTCGAGCACCTGGTCCTCGCAGCGCGCGAGATACACGGCGGCCAGGGCGTCCGAGGCCGTGTGGGCGCCCTCGGCGGCGGTCGGCGCCGCCTTCACCAGGGTCGCGAGGTGGGTGTCGACCACCTTCGCGGAGTCGGCGACGAGCTGGGCGGTGTCCCCGATGGTCTTCTCGTTGTCCTTCAGGAAGGGCGCCAGGGGGCCGGCGAAGCCGTTCACCTTGTCGGCCAGCGCCTGGGTGCCGTTCGCGACCTGCCGTGAGCCCGTCTCCAGGTCACCGGCCCCGCTGTCGAGCGTCTTCAGGCCCTTGGACAGCTTGCCGCTGCCCTTCTTGGCGTCCTTCAGCCCGTCGGCGAGGTCCTTGGAGCCCTTCTCCGCCTTCCCGATGCCGCCCGAGAGATCGTCGGCGCCGTCGGCCGCCTCCACGGTCGCGCCGTGGATGTCGGAGAACGAGATGAACATCTTGTCGAGGAACGACCGCGACGCCTTGGTGGAGGCGGCCGTGCGCACCTCGCCGAAGACCGTCCGCGAGATCTGCCCGACGATGTAGTTGTTCGCGTCGTTGGTGCGCACCTGGAGGGCACCGGTCTCGGGGGAGTCGCCCCCGCTGGAGGCGATCCGGGCGCTGAAGTCGGCCGGCATGGTCAGCGACAGGTAGTACGTCCCGTCCTCCACGCCCGCGCGTGCCTGCGCGGCGCTCACCTCGTGCCAGTCGAAGACCCGGCTGTCGCGCAGCCCCTCGGTGATGTCGTCCCCGGCGGTCAGCTTCTTCCCGTCGGCGGTCGTCCCGCGGTCGTCGTTCACCAGCGCCACGGGGATACGGTCGAGCCTGCTGTACGGGTCCCAGAAGGACCACAGGTACAGCGCGCCGTACAGCAGCGGGAGCAGCAGCAGCGCGACGAGCGCGGCCCGCGGCAGCTTCCCCCTGCCGAAGCGGCGCAGCTCAAGCGCGGCCAGTCTCGGCGAGCGCATCGGCCTTCCCCTCCTTGTGCTCGGTCTGCTCGGTGTCCTCGGCGGGGCCGGTGTCCTCGGCGGGCCCGGTCCGCTCCGCGGGTGCTGCGTCCCGTGCGGGTGCGTCGCCGTCCTCGGCGTCCTTGGCGTCCTCGGTGTCCGGCCGCCGGGGCCGGGTGGACAGGGCGACGGTGTCCTGCGGGGCCTCGGCGCACACCGCGAGGACGGTGGTGCCGGACCCGGTGACCGACCGCAGCAGGTCCCAGACCTCCGCGCTCTCGGCCTCGGACAGCTTCAGATCGGTGTCGTCGACCCCGAGCAGCCGCGGCCGTCCGACGAGCGCCAGCGCCACGGACAGCCGCAGCGCCTCGATCCGCTCCAGATCCCGTACGGCGGTCCGCGAGCCCTTGGGCAGCGCCTCACGGTCGAGCCCCGCGGCGGCGAGCGCGGTGTCGACGCGCAGCCTCGCCTCCGAGGCCCGCTCCGCGCGCGGGCGCAGCAGCTCCCGCACGGATCCCCCGAACCGCCGCTGGAGCAGCTCCCGCTCGCGCAGATGCTCCCCGACGGTGAGGGCCGGGTCGAGATCGGTGACCCCGGTGACGTGCGCGAGCGCGCTGACCCGGCGCACGGCCCCCCACTGCTTCGGCAACCGGGCCTCGCCCACGGTCGCCGTCCCCTCCGTGGCCTTCATCCGGCCGGTGAGCGCGAGCAGCAGACTCGTCCGGCCGGATCCGGACGGTCCCTCGATCGCGATCAGTGAACCGGCCGGGGCGTCGATGTCGACGCCCCGGAAGGCCCAGCCGCGAGGACCCTCCAGACCGAGGCCCTCGGCTGCGACGCGGATTCCGCTCACAGCTCCCCCTGACTCATTTTTGAACTGACTGGTCAGTGCAAAAACTAGCCCGAACCTTCGATCGAAGCAAAAGCCCAGGTCAGAACGGATTGTCAGTGGCATACCTCACGATGGGCACATACGGCACCACCCGACCGTGCGTGCCGTCACCCGACGACAGGAGGTTCGTCATGGCCAGCTACCACGCAGCCGCCGCCCACCGGCGCCGCGCCCTCGGCCCTGCCCCCTCACTGACCGGCCCGGCGAGCGACGTCCACCCCGTGCTGCGCCGCACCACGGCCCCGCCCGCCGCCCTCGACCTGCTCGCCCAGGCCCGCGCCGGACTGGACGAGGCCACCACCCTCGACACCCCCAACGAGCGCTACGCCACCGCCCACCTCGCCGCCCTGCGCACCGCCGCCGCCGTGCTCGCGGCGCGGGGCCGACCCGACCCGGCGCCCCGTCGGCGGGCGCGGATCCGCAGCGCCTGGGAGGTGCTGCCCGAGATCGCCCCCGAGCTGACCGAGTGGAGCGCGCTGTTCGCCTCCGGAGCCCGCCGCCGCGCCCGGGCGGAGGCCGGCATCGAGGGCGCGGCGAGCCGCCGGGACGCCGACGACCTGATACGCGACGTGGCGATGTTCCTCCGCCTCGTCGAACGGATGCTGGTGCTCCAGCCCGTCCTGCCCCAGCCCCGCCAGGACGGCGGCCGTCCGGACACCCCCGACGGCGGGCACGCGATACCGGACGCGGGCTGACCCGGGCGGGTCCGGCTCTCGCAGGTGGCCGCCGCCCCCCGGGCCCCTGTACCGGCCGGGTGCGGCGGTCAGGTGCGGCGACCGGGTGCGGCGACCTGGGCAAGGAGGCGGAGGCAATAGGGTGGAAGGTGCCTGAAGCCCGTCCGTCGCCCCGCGCCGGGGACCGGAGGGCACCCCGTTCGCTCCGCCGTGCAGCAGGCGGTGCCGCGCCGAGGAGTCAACTGCCGTGCCGGACCCGATGCGCCCCCGCGCCTCCCTCCGTACCGCCGTGGTCTGGGAGGTCCTCCAGGACGCCCTCGACCGCCGGGTCAAGGCCACCGGCCGTGAGGCGCTGGACGTCCTCGACACCGGCGGCGGCAGCGGCAACTTCGCGGTGCCCGTCGCCCGCCTCGGGCACCGGGTCACCGTCGTCGACCCCAGCCCCAACGCGCTGTTCGCCCTGGAGCGGCGCGCCGCCGAGGCCGGGGTCGCCGACCGCGTCCGCGGCGTCCAGGGCGACGCCCACGGCCTCTTCGACGTCGTCGAGCGCGGCGGCCACGACGCCGTCCTGTGCCACGGCGTGCTGGAGTACGTGGACGACCCCGCCGAGGGCCTGCGCAACGCGGTCGAGGCCCTGCGCCCCGAGGGCGTCCTCAGCCTGCTCGCCGCCGGGCTCGGCGGCGCCGTCCTCGCCCGCGCCCTCGCCGGCCACTTCAAGGAGGCCCGGCAGGCCCTCTCCGACCCGGACGGCCGCTGGGGCACCGGCGACCCCGTGCCGCGCCGCTTCACCGCCGAGCAGCTCACCGCCCTGGTCGAGGGCGCCGGTCTGCGGGTCGGCGCGGTGCACGGCGTACGGGTCTTCGCCGACCTCGTCCCCGGCGTGCTCGTGGACACCGAGCCCGGCGCGCTGGAGGCCCTGCTGAAGCTGGAGGAGGTCGCCGCGGAACTGCCCGCCTTCCACTCCGTCGCCACCCAGCTTCATGTGCTCGGTGAGACGCGAGGGGCCACCGGGGCCTGAGCGTCTCCTGGGCCGCGGCGCTGATCAGGGACTTGGCCGCACATGGAGTACGCCACAGGCCCCCCGTTCGGGCGCTGTGCGCCGTATGATCGAGGGAGACCGCCCGGCATGACGGGTCGGCCGCCGGGGAATGGAAACCTCAGCGAGCCGGGACGTCCATGGCGGGCGCCGGTTGGCCAAGTGGCGTAGAGGGGCGGGTTTCACGGGGGCGATTCCCTGCCTATCCTGAAGGGACCCCCAAGTCGCCCCGGCGACTGCACGATGAGGAGGACTCCGTGCCGCTCTCGGAGCACGAGCAGCGCATGCTCGAGCAGATGGAGCGAGCGCTGTACGCCGAAGATCCCAAGTTCGCGTCGGCGCTTGAGGGAAGCGGGCTGCGTACGTACACCCGGCGTCGGGTCTACCAGGCGGTCGCGGGCTTCCTCGTAGGTATCGCGCTCCTCATGGCCGGTATGGTCGCCAAGCAGGTCTGGCTCAGTGTGGTCGGTTTCCTGGTGATGCTGGGATGCGCCGTGCTCGCCGTGACCGGATGGCGCAAGGCCCCCAAGCCGGGCGAACAGCCCGCGGGCGGCGGTGCGCCGCACGCGCGCGGTCAGTCCCGGCAGAAGCGCTCCATGATGAACCGGATCGAGCAGCGCTGGCAGCGCCGTCGTGACGAGCAGGGTGGCCAGGGCCACTGACACCCCGATGTTCGTGAGGGGGTGACCACCCGCGGGTGGTCACCCCCTCACGCATGCCCGCCCGCCCCGGGCGGGGCGGGCGGGCGTCGTGCTCAGCCGTTCTGCCGGCCCGGCCGGCGCATCAGCCCCGTCAGCCGGTCCGCCCATGCCGGGGTCCTCAGCCGGGCCGCCCAGGACGCCTTGAGGGCCGTCCAGCGGTCCGAGAGGTCCCAGACCGCCCGCATGGCCGAACGCGGCGCGACCACGGCCCGGATCCGGGTGGTCCGGCCGACCCGCGCCCGCAGCGCCGCCCGCACCGCGCGGACCTCGTCCGCCAGCCCGGCCTCGGCCCGCGGCTCCGGAGCGAACAGCACCTGCTCCACCGCCCCGGCGACCCGGTGCACCGAACGGCCCACCGACGCGTCCAGCTCGCCGAGCCGCACGATCCGCTCCGCGGCCCGCCGCGGGGTCAGCGCCTCGTCCGGCTCGATGCCGTAGTCCCAGGCCGTGTCGGTCAGCTCCCGCCAGACCGCCAGCACATGGGCGACGGCCGCCTCGCCCGCCTCCCCGGCCGGGACGTCCAGCCGCACCGAACCGGCGGCACCCTCCGCCCGCAGATCGTCCGGGCCGGCCTCCTCACCCTTACGGCGGCCCGGGGGAGCCGAGCCCGCCGCGGAGCCGGTGTGCTGGGCCGACGCCAGCCGCACCGACCGCCGTCTCAGCCGCCACAGCATCGGCAGCAGCGGGAGGGCCAGCGCGCCCGCCCCGAGCAGCGACCACCCGGCCAGCGCGTACCAGGGGGCGCCACCGCCGCCCTGGGACACCGCGTCCACCGGGAGCGCGGCGGCGCAGGCCTCGGCCTCCTTCTTGTCCGCGGCCGCACAGCTCGTGCTCGCCGAGGGCGCGGCCGACGGCGCCGCGGACGCCGACCGGGACGCCTCCGGCACCTCGGGCACGGTGTCGCCGGAGGTGTCCGGCAGGGTGTACGACGGGGTCGAACCACGGGTCGGGGTGGGCTCGAAGCGCGTCCAGCCCACGCCCTCGAAGTACAGCTCCGGCCAGGCGTGCGCGTCCTTCAGACTCACCGCGACCGAGCCGTCCGCCTGCGGGGAGCCCGGCGCGAAGCCCACCGCGACCCGGGACGGTATGCCCAGGGTGCGGGCCATGGCCGCCATCGCGAACGAGTAGTGGACGCAGAAGCCCTGCTTGTCGCGGAGGAAGCGGGCGATCGCGTCGCGTCCGGAGCCGACCTCCACCTCGGTGTCGTACTCGAAGCCCCCGGTCACCGCGAAGTAGTCCTGGAGCTTCACCGCCTTCTCGTAGTCGCTCCCGGCACCCCGGGTGATGTCACGGGCCTGCCGCGCCACCACCGGCGGGAGGGAGTCCGGCACCTCGGTGTACGTGTTCCTGATGGCACCGGGCACCTCGCCCGCGTCGGCCAACTGCTCCCGCGTCGGCTGCACGTCCAGGCTCTTGACCTCGTACGTCTTGCCGTTGGTCTTCTGGCCGTGGTCGCCGACGAGCGTCATGCCGACCGGTTCGTACCGCCAGTTCCCGTCGATCCGCACACTGCTCGGCGGGTAGGGCATCGGCAGCCAGTCCTGCGCGTACCCGTCGGAGGCGGCGATCCGGGTGGTGATCTCGGAGCGCTTGACGTCCCCGCTCAGACCGCTGGGCGTCGGGAACTCGTCCGGCACGGCGACGATGTGGCGCTTGGACGGCTTCCACGTGGTGCCGTCGAAGTCGTCCAGGGACACGATCCGCAGATACAGGTCGGAGAGGTTGCCCGTGTTGGTGCGCAGGGTCAGGACCGTGCGGTCCTCGTCCATGTTCAGGCTGTCGCGCAGGGAGACCAGGGGGTTGACCGCGGAGATCGTGCCCCCGCCGCCGCTGCCCGCGCCGACCCCCGCGCCCGTGCCGTCCAGCAGACCGCCCTGGATGGCGGGCAGCGGCAGCAGCGGGACCACCAGGGCGACGCCCAGCGCGGCCATGCCGATCCGCCGCCCGGTGCGCACCGGGGCCACCGGGCCGATCTGTTCGCCCGGGGAGCGTGGGGCGCCGCCGAAGACCCGGCCCCACTGGGAGAGCCGCTCCCGTCCCTCGGCGAGCAGCAGCATCAGATAGCCGGCCGCGGCGACCAGGAACCACAGCCAGTCCGCGGCCGCGTCGGACAGCCCCGCGGCCACCGAGTACAGCGCCAGCAGCGGCAGACCCGCCGGAGCGGCGTTGCGGTAGGTCACCGCGAGGGTGTCCACCGCCAGCCCGATCAGCAGCACGCCGCCGATCACCATCAGCCGGATGCCGGGCGTCAGCGGGGCCGGGATGGCGTACCGCGTGACGTCGTCGGCGCCGGCCTGGAAGAGGTCGCCGAAGTGCCGGAACGCCTCCGGGCCGGGGATCAGCCCGCCCACGGCGTACTGCCGGGCGAAGACGAAGGTCAGCAGGATCAGCGTGACCAGGGCCTGGGCGGCCACCGTCAGCGGCCGGGCCAGCGGCACCCGGCGCGCGGCCGCGCCCACCCCGCACTGCACGGCCAGCAGGAAGGCCGCCTGGAAGATCCAGGTGGCCGGGTCGACCAGCGGCAGCAGGGCGCAGGCGGCCATCAGGGTGGCCGCCGCGGAGCACAGCGTCACTCTCGCCCGCCCGCTCATGATCCCGCCTCCCCGCCTCTGATCCCGCCGGCCGTCACGACGCCCGCGCGCTCCCGGTCCGCCTGCCGCCACAGCTCGCCCAGCGCGACGCCCCGGGGCACGCTCAGGGCCGTCCAGCCCGCCTCGCGCAGCATGCGCAGCCGCTCCTCCTGCTTGTTCATCGGATCGGGGGTGCCGTTCGGTTCACGCCCCGGCACATTTCCCGGCGCACCGCCCGGTGCACCGCCCTGTGCACCACCCGGGCCGTGTCCCCGGTCGTGTCCCGGTTCGCGTCCCGGTTCACGCCGGGACTCGCGTCCCCACGCGTCGCCGTCCAGCAGGAAGGCGACCGCGCCCCCGCTGCGCCGGCGCATCTTCGCGGCGACCGCCGCCTGCTCCTCGTCGATGTCGCCGAGGATCGCCACCAGCAGCCCCTCGTTGCCGCGGCGCAGCACGTCGTAGGCGTGGGACAGGCCGCTGCCGTCGGAGTGGTCGACCACCGCGAGGGTGTCCATCATCAGCCCGGCCGCGTCCGCCGAGCCGTCACCGGCCCCGGCGAAGCCCTCGACGCCCTCCCCGGGCACCGAGGTGCCGGTGTCCGTCAGCAGCCGTACGGAGAAGCCCCGCTCCAGCATGTGCACCAGCACGGACGCGGCGGCCGAGACCGCCCACTCGAAGGAGGAGTCGGGGCCCGCGCCCTCGTAGGCCAGGCCGCGGGTGTCCAGCAGGACCGTGCAGCGGGCGCGCTGCGGCTGCTCCTCGCGGCGCACCATCAGCTCGCCGTAGCGGGCGGTGGAGCGCCAGTGGACGCGCCGCAGGTCGTCGCCGTAGCGGTAGCCGCGCGGGATCACGTCGTCCTCGCCGGCCAGGGCCAGCGAGCGCTGTCTGCCGTCGCCGTAGCCCTTGGCCTCGCCGGTCAGCCGGATCGGGGGCAGGGGCTCCACGCGCGGGATCACGGTCAGGGTGTCGAAGGTGGAGAAGGACCGGGTCAGCTCGCACATGCCGAACGGGTCGCTCAGCCGCAACTGGAGCGGGCCCAGCGGGTAGCGGCCGCGCAGGTCCGAGCGGACCCGGTAGGACACCTCGCGGCGGCCGCCCGCCTCCACCCGGTCCAGCACGAAGCGGGGGCGCGGGCCGAGGACGTAGGGCACCCGGTCCTGGAGCATCAGCAGGCCCGTGGGCAGCCGCGAGACGTTGTCCATCCGCAGATGGACCCGGGCCTCGCTGCCGGAGGGCACCCGCGCGGGGGCGAGCCGGCGGCTGCCGGCCACCCGGTAGCGGGTGCGGTAGACGACGGCCGCGCAGATCAGCGGCAGCACGGCCAGCAGCATCCCGACCCGCAGCAGGTCGGGCTGGCCCAGGACGTACGCGCAGACCGCGGCCGCCACCCCGGCGGCGAGGAAGGAGCGGCCCCGGGTGGTCAGACCGGCCAGCGCGGTCCGGGCGGCGCCCTTCTCGCCGGGACCGGCGGACGGCTGCCCGGTCCCCCCGGCGGTCATCACAGCCTCCGGGGCGGCCGCCGGCTGAACGGCTCCGAGCCGACGCCGTAGTCGTGCTGCTGGGGTCCCGCGGGCACCGGGGTGCGCTGGAGGATCTCCTCGACGACCTGCTCGGCCGTCCGGCGGTTGAGCTGGGCCTGGGCGGTGGGCAGCAGCCGGTGGGCGAGAACGGCCACCGCGAGGTTCTGCACGTCGTCCGGCAGGGCGTAGTCACGGCCGCCCAGGGCGGCGGATGCCTTCGCCGCGCGCAGCAGATGCAGCGTCGCGCGCGGCGAGGCGCCGAGTCTGAGGTCGGGGTGGGTGCGGGTGGCCGACACCAGGTCGACCGCGTACCGGCGGACCGACTCGGCGACATGGACCCCGCGGACGGCGTCGATCAGCTTCACGATCTCGTGCGCGTGGGCGACCGGCTGGAGGTCGTCCAGCGGGCTGGCCCCGCCGTGCACGTCGAGCATCTGGAGCTCGGCCTCGGGGCTCGGGTAGCCGATGGAGACCCGGGCCATGAAGCGGTCGCGCTGGGCCTCGGGCAGCGGGTAGGTGCCCTCCATCTCGACCGGGTTCTGGGTGGCCACCACCATGAAGGGGCTGGGCAGCTCGTAGGTCTGCCCGTCGATGGTGACCTGGCGCTCCTCCAGGGACTCCAGCAGCGCCGACTGGGTCTTGGGCGAGGCGCGGTTGATCTCGTCGCCGATCACGATCTGCGAGAAGATCGCGCCGGGTTTGAACTCGAAGTCACGGCGCTGCTGGTCCCAGATGGACACGCCCGTGATGTCCGAGGGCAGCAGGTCCGGCGTGAACTGGATCCGCCGTACCGAACAGTCGATCGACCGTGCCAGCGCCTTGGCGAGCATCGTCTTGCCGACGCCGGGGACATCCTCGATCAGAAGATGCCCTTCGGCGAGCAGCACGGTCAGCGAAAGCCGTACGACCTCGGGCTTGCCCTCGATCACTCCCTCCACCGAACTGCGGACACGCTCCACAGTGGCGGTCAGATCTGTGAGGCTCGCTCGCTCGTCATAGGTCGTCACCCGGCCCTCCTCGGCCCGTACTTTCTCCGGGCCGACGCTCCATGCCTGCGGACCGGCCCACCCCGAATCACGTGCGCCACCCGCAAAATGTTCGGCGCGGCGTCACAACCGCATTCTTGCTGCCGTTACCGATTCGTGTCACTCGCCTGTGGACAACTGCTCGCGATATGTCTGTTCTATGGCCTTTTGGGCCCCTGGCGAACGGAAAATCAACAGCGGAACGACAGTTCAGGACGGTGGACGGTCCGGCCCCGGACGGAATCAGGCGGGGTCGATCTCCCGCAGCAGACCCGTCTTCACGTCGAACACGAAGCCGCGGACGTCGTCGGTGTGCAGCAGGAACGGCGAGGTGCGCACGCGCTGCATCGACTGCCGGACGTCCTGGTCGACGTCCCGGAACGCCTCGACCGCCCAGGCGGGACGCTGGCCGACCTCCATCTCCAGTTCGTTGCGGAAGTCCTCGGTGATCGCCTCCAGACCACAGCCCGTGTGGTGGATCAGGACGATGCTGCTGGTGCCCAGCTTGCGCTGGCTGATCGTGAGCGAGCGGATCACGTCGTCGGTGACCACACCGCCCGCGTTGCGGATGGTGTGACAGTCGCCCAGCTCCAGGCCGAGCGCGGCGTGCAGGTCGAGCCGGGCGTCCATGCAGGCCACGACCGCCACGTGCAGCACGGGGCGGGCGTCCATCCCGGGGTCGGTGAAGGCGGACGCGTAGCGCTCGTTGGCGTCCACGAGCCGGTCGGTCACGGTGCCGCCGTGTATGGCGCCTTCGGATGCGGTGGGTACGGATGCGGAAGTCGTCATAACCATGACGGTACTGGTCACAGCCGTCGCGGTCCTGTTGTGAGAAGGGAAAAAGAGCGTCATCACGCCGTGTTTGTGAGGTAAGCCACAAGGGTGAGGGGGGTGAGCCCGAGGGGGTGAATTCCGTCGCTCCACCGCTTCACGAGCGCGCCGGGCCGCGACGCGCAGGCCGGTTGATTGACCGCGAGACACCGTGGACTAAAGTGACGCGAAGCGGGAGACGATGATCTCCACGGTCGTCACCCCGCTGACCGAAACCCCGCGAGACCCCGGCGCGGCTGCCGGAGATCTCCCCGCGTGCGCGGCGCGTACGTACGGCTCGGCCTCCTCCCGCTCCCGGTCGGCTGACGCTTCCGGCGCCGGCAGGACCCCCTCCAGAGAGGGCCAGGAGAGGGCGGGGACCCGGCGGTGCGTATCTCCCGCCGGATCTGAGAGGGCCCCGGAGAACATGGTGCGCGACGCGCATGCGAATGAGGGCGGTGACGGGCCACGCGAGGGACAGGCCCGGCACGTGCCGGTGATGCTCCGGCGCTGTCTCGACCTGCTGGCCCCCGCCCTCCAGCACCCCGGAGCGGTCGTCGTCGACTGCACCCTCGGCCTCGGCGGCCACAGCGAGGCCCTGCTGACCCGGTTCCCCGAGGCCCGCCTGGTCGCCCTCGACCGCGACAAGGAGGCCTTGCGGCTCTCCGGCGAACGCCTCGCCCCCTTCGGCGAGCGCGCCACCCTGGTCCACGCGGTCTACGACGAACTGCCCGAGGTCCTCGACCGGCTCGGCATCGCGCGCGTGCAGGGCGTCCTGTTCGACCTCGGCGTCTCCTCCATGCAGCTCGACGAGGCCGACCGCGGCTTCGCCTACGCCCAGGACGCCCCGCTCGACATGCGCATGGACCAGACGACCGGCATCAGCGCGGCCGAGGTTCTCAACACCTACCCGCCCGGCGAACTGGTCCGCATCCTGCGCGCCTACGGCGAGGAGAAGCAGGCCAAGCGGATCGTCTCCGCGATCGTGCGCGAACGCGCCGAGCAGCCCTTCACCAACAGCGCCCGGCTGGTCGAGCTGATCCGCGACGCCCTGCCCCAGGCCGCCAAGCGCACCGGCGGCAACCCGGCCAAGCGCACCTTCCAGGCGCTGCGCATCGAGGTCAACGGCGAGCTGTCCGTGCTGGAGCGGGCGATCCCGGCCGCCGTCGAGGCGATCGACGTGGGCGGGCGGATCGCCGTCCTGTCGTACCACTCGCTGGAGGACCGGCTGGTCAAGCAGGTGTTCGCGGCGGGCGCCGCCACCACCGCCCCGCCCGGACTCCCGGTCGTCCCCGAGCGCTACCAGCCGCGGCTCAAGCTGCTCACCCGCGGTGCCGAACTTCCCACCGAGGAAGAGATCGCCGAGAACCGGCGCGCGGCCCCGGCGCGACTGCGCGGGGCCGAGCGCATCAGGGAGTCCATCGAATGAGCCGGGCGGGGCGGGCGAGGTCCGAGGAACCGAACGCAGGGGAGGGCGAGTGAGCGGGAAACCCGAACTCAAGGGACGGGCCGCGCGCCTCGCGCGCCTCTTCCCCACCGGTCCGCGCCGGGCGGCCAGAACCCCGTTCGTCCTCCTCGTCGTCCTGCTCCTCGGCGGCGGCCTCATCGGGCTGCTCGTGCTGAACTCCGCGCTCAGCGAGGGCTCCTTCAAGATGGACGACCTCCAGCGCGACACCAAGGGCCTCACCGACGAGGAACAGGCCCTCCAGCGGGACATCGACTCCTACTCCGCCCCCGACGCCCTCCAGCGCCGGGCCCGCGAACTCGGCATGGTCCCCGGCGGCGACCCGGCCTTCCTGAACCCGGACGGCACCGTCAAGGGCGTCCCCTCGGCGGCCGCCCCGCTGCCGGCCGGGGACGCCGCGGAGACCGTCCGCCCGCCCGAGGCCATCACGCTCTCCCAGCCGGCGGTGGGCACCGCGTCGCCCGCCCCGCCGACGGCACCCGTGGCCACCGCTTCCCCGGCGAGCCCGGCCCCCGCCCCGACCGCAGCCCTCCCCACGACCCCCGGCAGGTGACGGAAGTGTCCGACAGGGAACCGCCGCGCCGGCGCGTGCCCGGCCCCGCCCGGCCCTCCCGCCCCGCGGCGGCCGCCCCCCGGCGGCGCCCGGGACCCGGCGCCCGCCCCGCCCGCCGTCCGGCCGGCCGGACGGCCCCGCCCCGCCCCCCGGCCGCCCGCTCGATCCGGCTCGGCAGCCCCCGCCCCCGGCTGCGCATGGTCGGCCTCGCGCTCACCCTCGTGATGATCGCCTTCGTCGTACGGCTGCTCCAGGTGCAGGCCGTCGACGCCAGCACCTACGCCGCCAAGGCCGAACAGAACCGGTACGTCGGCCAGGTGCTGGCCGCCGAGCGCGGCGAGATCACCGACCGCAGCGGGATCGCCCTCGCCACCAGCGAGGACGCCTACGACATCACCGCCGACCCCACGATGTTCAACCGCGAGAACCTCAGGATCGACGACGGCCCCGAGCAGGCGGCCGCGCTCCTCGCGCCGATCCTGGGCCAGGAACAGCCGGCACTGGTCAAGAAGTTGCGCCCGAAGAACCCCGGGGTGCGCTACACCAAGCTCGCCGGACGGCAGACCCCGCAGGTCTGGAAGCAGATCAAGGACCTGAAGTCGGCGCTCACCGCCAAGAAGGGCGCCGACGGCACCACGGTCAACGTCCTGGCCGGCGTCTTCTCCGTGCCGAGCAGCAAGCGCGTGTACCCCAACGGCGACCTCGCCGCCGCCGTCCTCGGCTGGGTCAACGCCGAGGGCAAGGGCGGCGGCGGGATCGAGCGGCGGCTCGACGAGACCCTGTCCGGCAAGGACGGCAAGATCCGCTACGCCCAGTCCGGCGGCCGCCAGGTGCCCACCGCGGGCTCCACCGAGACGCCCGCCGTGCCCGGCTCGGACATCGAGCTGACCCTCGACCGGGACATCCAGTGGGCCGCGCAGAACGCCATCACCGAGCAGGTCGCGAAGTCCGGCGCCGACCGCGGGTACGTCATCGTCCAGGACACCCGCACCGGCGAGATCCTCGCCATGGCCAACTCGCCCGGCTTCGACCCCAACGACCTCAGCAGGGCGAGCGCGGACGCCCTGGGCAACGCGGCCCTCCAGGACGCCTACGAGCCCGGCTCCACCGCCAAGATCATGTCGATGGCGGCCGTCCTGGAGGAGAACGTCGCCACCCCGCTCACCCATGTCACCGTGCCCAACCGGCTGCACCGCGGCGACCGGCTCTTCAAGGACGACATCGACCACGCGACCTGGTACCTCACGCTCAACGGCGTCCTCGCCAAGTCCAGCAACATCGGCACCATCCTGGCCACCGGCGAACTCGGCAAGACCCAGGCCGAGGCCAACCGGGTGCTCTACTCCTACCTGCGCAAGTTCGGCCTCGGCAGCTACACCGGCGTCGGCTTCCCCGGCGAGACCAAGGGCATCCTCGCCGCCCCCGCCGACTGGTCGACCTCGCAGCAGTACACGATTCCTTTCGGCCAGGGCGTCTCCCTCAACGCGCTCCAGGCGGCCTCGGTCTACTCGACGATCGCCAACGGCGGCGTCCGCGTGGAGCCCACCCTGGTGCGCGGCACCCAGGGCCCCGACGGGCGCTTCACCCCCGCCCCCGCGCCCGACAAGCGCAGGGTGGTGAGCGAGAAGACGGCGAAGACCCTCGCCCGGATGCTGGAGTCGGTGGTGGACGACCAGGAGGGCACCGGCACCAAGGCGCGCATCCCCGGCTACCGCGTCGCGGGCAAGACGGGTACTGCCAACCGTGTGGATCCGGCCACCGGCAAGTACAAGGGATACACCTCGTCCTTCGCCGGGTTCGCGCCCGCCGACAACCCCCGCGTCACCGTCTACTGCGCCATCCAGAACGCCACCAAGGGCAGTTACTTCGGCGGCCAGATCTGCGGACCCATCTTCAAGCAGGTCATGGAGTTCTCCCTGAAGACCCTCCAGGTCCCGCCGACCGGGGCGAAGCCCGCCAGCCTCCCGGTCTCCTTCAGCCCCTGAGCCACCCGTCCCGAACCCTCCCAAGTCGTCCGTGTTCAGCGTCGAATACAGCCAGGAACCAGCCCGTGACCATGATCACTCCCGATCCCGGGAAACCCGTACCGTCCCCGTCCTCGCTTCGCCCGCAGGCGGGTACGCCCGGTACGCTCACCGCCGTGCCACACGCTGATCAGTACCGAACCACCCAGAAGGGCGCTTCCGTGACATATCCCGGACCGCCCAGGCCGGCCCAGGTCTCCGCCACACCCCTCGCGGACCTCGCCGGCCAACTGGGTACGACCGTCGCGGAGAACGCCGACGTCACGGGCATCACCCATGACTCGCGCGCCGTACGCCCCGGCGATCTGTACGCCGCCCTGCCGGGCGCCCGGCTGCACGGCGCCGACTTCGTCACCCAGGCCGCGGGCCTGGGCGCGGTCGCCGTCCTGACCGACCCCACCGGCGCCGAGCGCGCCGCCGCGACCGGACTGCCGGTCCTGGTGGCCGACGACCCGCGCGCGGAGATGGGCGAACTGGCCGCCACCATCTACGGCCGGCCCGGACGCGAGCTGCTCCAGATCGGCATCACCGGCACCTCCGGCAAGACCACCACCGCCTACCTCGTCGAGGGCGGTCTGAAGGCCGACCGCGGCACCGGGCTGATCGGCACGGTCGAGACCCGGATCGGCGACGAGCGCATCAAGTCCGAGCGCACCACCCCCGAGGCCACCGACCTCCAGGCCCTGTTCGCCGTCATGCGCGAACGCGGTGTCGAGGCGGTCGCCATGGAGGTCTCCAGCCACGCGCTGGTCCTCGGCCGGGTCGACGGCTGTGTCTTCGACATCGCCGTCTTCAACAACCTCAGCCCGGAGCACATGGAGTTCCACTCCGACATGGAGGACTACTTCCAGGCCAAGGCGAGGCTGTTCACCCCCGAGCGCAGCCGGCTCGGCGTGGTCAACCTGGACGACGCGTACGGCCGCCGGCTCAGCCAGGAGGCCGGCGTCCCGGTCGTGACCTTCTCCGCCGAGGGCCACCCCGACGCCGACTGGCGTGCCGCGGACGTCCACATCGGCCCGATGGACGCCACGTTCACGGTGCTCGGCCCCGACGGGGTGCGGGTCGCCGCCAGATCGCCGCTGCCGGGCCCCTTCAACGTGGCCAACACCCTCGCCGCGATCGTCGCCCTGGCCGCCGCGGGCCTCGACCCGCAGCGGGCCGCCGACGGCGTCGCCGCCGTCCCCGGCGTGCCGGGCCGGCTGGAGCGGGTGGACGCGGGCCAGCCCTATCTCGCCGTCGTCGACTACGCGCACAAGACGGACGCCGTCGAGTCGGTGCTGCGGGCCCTGCGCAAGGTCACCAAGGGCCGGGTGCACGTCGTCCTCGGCTGCGGCGGCGACCGGGACCGCACCAAACGCGCGCCGATGGGCGCCGCCGCCGCCCGGCTCGCCGACACCGCCGTACTGACCTCCGACAACCCCCGCTCCGAGGACCCGCTCGCGATCCTCGCGGCCATGCTCGACGGCGCCGCGTCCGTGCCCGCGCACGAGCGCGGCGAGGTCCTCCTGTTCGAGGACCGGGCCGCCGCCATCGCCGCCGCCGTGGCCCGCGCGCACGCCGGGGACACCGTGCTGGTCGCCGGCAAGGGCCATGAGCAGGGCCAGGACATCGCCGGGGTGGTCCGTCCGTTCGACGACCGCCAGGTGCTCCGCGAAGCTATCCAGCAGACCCAGGGATGAACTTGTGATCGCCCTCTCCCTCGCCGAGATCGCAGCAGTCGTCGGCGGGCAGACGCACGACATACCGGATCCGTCCGCGCAGGTCACCGGACCGGTGGTCCGGGACTCCCGTGAGGTGGAGCCCGGCAGCCTCTTCGTCGCCTTCGCCGGCGAGCGGGTGGACGGCCACGACTTCGCGGCAGCGGTCGTCGAGGCGGGCGCGGCGGCCGTACTGGCCTCGCGCCCCGTCGGCGTCCCCGCGATCGTCGTGGACGACGTCCAGACCGCCCTGGGCGCCCTCGCCCGGCATGTGGTGGACAAGCTCGGCGCGACGCTCGTCGCGCTCACCGGCTCGGCCGGCAAGACCAGCACCAAGGACCTCGTCGCCCAGGTCCTGCGGCGCGCGGCGCCCACCGTCTTCACCCCCGGTTCGCTCAACAACGAGATCGGGCTGCCGCTGACCGCCCTGTCCGCCACCGAGGAGACGAAGTTCCTCGTGCTGGAGATGGGCGCCCGCGGCATCGGCCACATCCGCTACCTGACCGGTCTGACGCCCCCGCGGATCGGTCTCGTCCTCAACGTCGGCACCGCCCACATCGGCGAGTTCGGCGGCCGCGAACAGATCGCACAGGCGAAGGGCGAACTCGTCGAGGCGCTGCCCGCGGCGGCCGACGGCGGTGTCGCCGTCCTCAACGCCGACGACCCGTTGGTACGGGCCATGGCCTCCCGTACGACGGCGAAGGTGGTCCTTTTCGGAGAGTCCGGCGAAGCGGACGTTCGGGCCGAGAACGTACGACTCACGGACAGCGGACAGCCTTCCTTCAGCCTTCACACACCCTCCGGGTGCAGCGATGTGACCATGCGCCTGTACGGTGAGCACCACGTGTCGAACGCGCTCGCCGCGGCCGCCGTCGCCCATGAGCTGGGGATGTCCGTAACTGAGATCGCCACCGCGCTCTCCGAGGCGGGTTCCCTCTCCCGCTGGCGGATGGAGGTCACCGAGCGCCCGGACGGCGTGACGATCGTCAACGACGCCTACAACGCGAACCCCGAGTCCATGCGAGCGGCCCTGCGCGCGCTGGCGGCGATGGGCAAGGGGGGCCGGACCTGGGCGGTGCTCGGCAAGATGGCCGAGCTCGGGGACGAGGCGCTCGCCGAGCACGACGCGGTCGGACGGCTCGCCGTCCGGCTCAACGTCAGCAAGCTCGTCGCGGTCGGGGGGATCGAAGCCTCCTGGCTGCAACTGGGCGCATATAACGAGGGTTCGTGGGGTGAGGAGTCGGTGCACGTGTCCGACGCACAGGCGGCGGTCGACCTGTTGCGCAGCGAGCTGCGCCCGGGTGACGTCGTTCTCGTGAAGGCGTCCCGTTCGGTCGGCCTCGAGAGCGTCGCGCAGGCGCTGCTCGCGACCGGTGCCGAGGGTGAGGTAGCCGTCCGATGATGAAGCAGATCCTGTTCGCGGGCGTCATCGGTCTGTTCCTGACGCTGATCGGCACCCCGTTGCTGATCAAGCTGCTCGCGCGCAAGGGCTACGGCCAGTACATCCGGGACGACGGCCCGCGCGAGCACGCCAGCAAGCGCGGTACGCCGACCATGGGCGGTATCGCCTTCATCTTCGCGACGATCGCCGCGTACTTCCTGTCGAAGCTCATCACCGGCAAGCCGCCGACCTATTCGGGTCTGCTGGTGCTGGGCCTGATGTTCGGCATGGGCCTGGTCGGCTTCCTGGACGACTACATCAAGATCGTCAAGCGGCGTTCGCTGGGTCTGCGCGCCAAGGCCAAGATGGCCGGGCAGTTGCTCGTCGGCATCGCCTTCGCGGTGCTCTCGCTCCAGTTCGCCGACGCCCGCGGCAACACCCCGGCCTCCACCAAGCTGTCGTTCATCACGGACTTCGGCTGGACGATCGGCCCGGTGCTGTTCGTCGTCTGGGCGCTGTTCATGATCCTCGCGATGTCCAACGGCGTGAACCTCACGGACGGTCTGGACGGCCTCGCGACCGGCGCCTCCGTGCTCGTCTTCGGCGCCTACACGTTCATCGGCGTCTGGCAGTACCAGGAGTCCTGCGCCAACGCCAAGACCCTGACCAACCCCGGCGCCTGCTACGAGGTCCGCGATCCGCTCGACCTCGCGGTGGTCTCCGCCGCGCTGATGGGAGCCTGCCTGGGCTTCCTGTGGTGGAACACCTCGCCGGCCAAGATCTTCATGGGCGACACCGGTTCGCTCGCGCTCGGCGGTGTCCTGACGGGCCTGGCGATCTGCTCCCGCACGGAGCTGCTGGTCGCCATCATGGGCGGTCTGTTCGTCCTCATCACCATGTCCGTGGTGATCCAGGTCGGTTCGTTCCGGCTCACCGGCAAACGCGTCTTCCGGATGGCGCCGCTCCAGCACCACTTCGAACTCAAGGGCTGGTCCGAAGTGCTCGTCGTGGTCCGTTTCTGGATCATCCAGGGCATCTGTGTGATCGTCGGACTCGGCCTCTTCTACGCGGGATGGGCAGCGGACAAGTGACCGACTGGCAGGGGAAGAACGTCACCGTCGCCGGACTCGGCGTCTCCGGCGTCCCGGCGGCCACCGTGCTGCACGGGCTCGGCGCGCGGGTCACCGTCGTCAACGACGGCGACGACCCACGCGCGCGTGAACAGGCCGCCGGACTGAGGGCGCTCGGGGTCACCGTGCGCCTCGGCGACGGGGACACCCTGCCCGAAGGCACCGAACTCGTCGTCACCGCACCGGGCTGGCGTCCGGACAAGCCGCTCTTCACCGCGGCCGCCGAGGCGGGCGTCCCGGTCTGGGGCGACGTGGAGCTGGCCTGGCGGCTGCGCGGCCCCGACGCCGCGCCTTGGCTGTGCGTCACCGGCACCAACGGCAAGACGACCACCACCCAGATGCTGGCGTCCATCCTGAAGGCCGCCGGCCTGCGCACCGCCGCCGTCGGCAACATCGGCGTCTCCCTGCTCGACGCGGTGCTCGGCGACGAGCCCTACGACGTCCTGGCCGTGGAGCTGTCCAGCTACCAGCTCCACTGGGCGCCCTCGCCGCGCGCCCACTCCGCCGTCGTCCTCAACCTCGCCCCCGACCATCTCGACTGGCACGGCTCCATGGAGGCGTACGCCAAGGACAAGGGCCGCGTCTACGAGGGCAATCGGGTCGCCTGCGTCTACAACACCGCCGACAAGGCCACCGAGGACCTGGTGCGCGCGGCGGACGTCGAGGAGGGCTGCCGCGCGATCGGCTTCACCCTCGGCACCCCGGGCCCCTCCCAACTCGGCGTCGTGGACGGCATCCTGGTCGACCGCGCCTTCGTCGAGAACCGGCAGCAGAACGCCCAGGAGCTGGCCGAGGTCTCCGACGTGAACCCGCCCGCCCCGCACAACATCGCCAACGCCCTTGCCGCGGCGGCCCTCGCCCGCGCCTACGGCGTGCCCGCGCAGGCCGTCCGGGACGGTCTGCGGGCCTTCACCCCGGACGCCCACCGCATCGCCCATGTCGCCGACGTGGACGGCGTCGCCTACGTCGACGACTCCAAGGCGACCAACACCCACGCCGCGGAAGCCTCGTTGGCGGCGTACGAGTCGATCGTGTGGATCGCGGGCGGCCTCGCCAAGGGCGCCACCTTCGACGAACTCGTCGCCCGGTCCGCGAAGCGGCTGCGCGGCGTCGTCCTCATCGGCGCCGACCGCGCCCTGATCCGCGAAGCCCTGGCGCGACACGCCCCCGAGGTACCCGTCGTCGACCTCGACCGGACCGACACTGGGGCGATGCTCGCGGCTGTCCAGGAGGCCCGGCGCCTCGCCGGCGCAGGAGACACGGTGCTGCTCGCCCCGGCCTGCGCCTCCATGGACATGTTCGTCAACTACAACCAGCGCGGTGACGCGTTCGCCCAGGCGGTGCGCGAACTCGGCGCGGGCGCCTGACGGCGCGTCCCGGCCGCGACGGTTGCTCCAGGACCCTTGGAGGGACGCGTGACTCGGATGTGGCCGGTACCCCGTCGGCGGCCGTGCGCCGCGCCCGTCGGCCGGGCGGTGAACCGCGATGCCCGGTAGCCGTACCGGCGGCCGGCCGCCGGTCCAGCGCACGGTGCGCCGCCCGCCCGCCGTACGGCCCCGGCGCGACAACCCGGTGCTGCGGCTCTACCTCCGGGTCCGCAGGGCCTGGGACCGGCCGCTGACCGCCTACTACCTGATCCTCGGCGGCAGTCTGCTCATCACCGTGCTCGGGCTGGTGATGGTGTACTCGGCGTCCCAGATCACCGCGCTCCAGAAGTCATTGCCGGGATCCTTCTTCTTCCGCAAACAGTTGCTGGCCGCCGCGATCGGCGCCGGACTGCTGTTCGCCGCCTCCCGGATGCCGGTGAAACTGCACCGCGCGCTGGCCTATCCGATCCTCGCCGGCGCCGTCTTCACGATGGCGCTGGTGCAGGTCCCCGGGATAGGGATGGCGGTCAACGGCAACCAGAACTGGATCTCGCTCGGCGGCTCCTTCCAGCTCCAGCCCAGCGAGTTCGGCAAGCTCGCCCTGGTGCTGTGGGGCGCCGATCTGCTCGCCCGCAAACAGGACAAGAAACTGCTGGCCCAGTGGAAGCACATGCTGGTGCCGCTGGTCCCGGTCGCCTTCATGCTGCTCGGACTCATCATGCTGGGCGGCGACATGGGGACGGCGATCATCCTGACGGCCGTCCTGTTCGGCCTGTTGTGGCTCGCCGGGGCGCCCACCCGGCTCTTCGTCGGGGTGCTGGCGGTCGCGGCCGCGATCGGCGCGATCCTGATCAAGACCAGCCCCAACCGGATGGCCCGGCTCCAGTGCATCGGCGCCACCGATCCCGGCCCCGGGGACGCCTGCTGGCAGGCCGTGCACGGCATCTACGCCCTGGCCTCCGGCGGCATCTTCGGCTCCGGGCTGGGGGCGAGTGTGGAGAAATGGGGACAACTGCCCGAAGCCCACACCGACTTCATCTTCGCCGTCACCGGTGAGGAACTGGGTCTGGCGGGGACGCTGTCGGTACTCGCCCTGTTCGCGGCTCTAGGCTATGCGGGTATCCGCGTGGCCGGACGCACGGAGGACCCCTTCGTCAGGTATGCCGCGGGAGGTGTGACCACCTGGATCACCGCTCAGGCGGTGATCAACATCGGTGCGGTGCTCGGCCTGCTGCCGATCGCCGGAGTCCCCCTCCCGCTGTTCTCCTACGGGGGTTCGGCCCTGCTGCCGACCATGTTCGCCATCGGGCTGCTGATCGCCTTCGCACGCGACGAGCCCGCTGCGCGGGCGGCGCTTGCGATGCGCCACCCCCGCTTTGGTAGAAAGCGGGGGGCTGGAGGATCCGGACCCGTCCGGAGACTTCGGAGATGGAACACGATGCGACGGCGTGCCTCGGCGGCGCGTCCGTCCGGAGAGCGGTGAATTTCGGTGCATGTCGTACTCGCTGGTGGGGGGACCGCCGGCCACATCGAGCCCGCGCTCGCCCTCGCGGACGCCCTGCGCAGGCAGGACCCCACCGTGGGGATCACGGCCCTGGGCACCGAGCGCGGACTGGAGACCACGCTGGTTCCGCAGCGCGGCTACGATCTGGCGCTGATCCCGGCCGTACCGCTGCCGCGCAAGCCCACCCCTGAACTGATCACCGTCCCGGGCCGGCTGCGCGGCACGATCAAGGCCGCCGAGCAGATCCTGGAGCGCACCAAGGCGGACGCCGTCGTCGGCTTCGGCGGATACGTGGCCCTGCCGGGCTACCTCGCCGCCAAGCGCCTCGGCGTGCCGATCGTGGTCCACGAGGCCAACGCCCGCCCCGGCCTGGCCAACAAGATCGGCTCCCGCTACGCGGCCCGGGTCGCGGTCTCCACGCCCGACAGCAAGCTGCGCGACGCGCGGTACATCGGCATCCCGCTGCGCCGCACCATCGCCACCCTGGACCGCGCCGCCGCGCGCCCCGAGGCCCGCGCGCTGTTCGGCCTCGACCCCAACCTGCCGACGCTGCTGGTCTCCGGCGGTTCGCAGGGCGCCCGCCGCCTCAACGAGGTCGTCCAGCAGGTCGCTCCCTGGCTCCAGCAGGCCGGCATCCAGATCCTGCACGCGGTCGGCCCCAAGAACGAACTGCCGCATGTCCAGCAGATGCCGGGAATGCCCCCCTACATCCCGGTACCGTACCTGGAGCGCATGGACCTCGCGTACGCCGCGGCCGACATGATGCTCTGCCGCGCGGGTGCGATGACCGTCGCCGAACTCTCCGCCGTCGGACTCCCGGCCGCCTACGTCCCGCTGCCCATCGGCAACGGCGAACAGCGGCTCAACGCCCAGCCGGTGGTCAAGGCCGGCGGCGGACTGCTCGTCGACGACGCCGAACTGACCCCCGACTGGGTCCGGGAGAACGTCCTGCCGGTGCTCGCCGACCCGCACCGGCTCTACGAGATGTCCCGCGCCGCCGGGGAGTTCGGCCGCCGCGACGCCGACGACCTGCTCGTCGGCATGGTGTACGAGGCGATCGCCGCGAGCCGCGCGCAGCGTTAGGCACGGTTCGTCCGTGTGAGACACGGTTCTTCCGTGTGAACGAAAGGGCAGGGAGCGTGGCCGGATCCGCCACCGCCGAGCGCGGTGCACGCCAGCAGGAGTCGTCCGGCCCGCCCCTCGTCCGGAGGTGGGGACCCCGGCGGCTTCGTGTGATCATCATCCTCGTGGTCGCCGCCCTTCTCCTCGGCGCGGGCGGCGTCTGGGTGTTGTACGGCTCGCAGTGGCTGCGCGTCGACCACGTCTCCGTGTCCGGCACCGACGTGCTGACCCCGCGCGAGGTGCGCGCGGCCGCCGCCGTACCGCTCGGATCGCCGCTCGTCACCGTCGACACCGCGGCGATCGAGGCCCGGCTGCGCCGTGAACTGCCGCGGATCGACGAGGTCGAGGCGGTGCGTTCCTGGCCCGACGGAATCGGCCTGAAAGTGACCGAGCGCAAGCCCGTTCTGCTGGTGCGAAAAGGGTCGAAGTTCATCGAAGTGGACGACGAGGGCGTCCGTTTCGCCACGGTTTCCCGCGCCCCGAAGAACGTGCCGTTCCTCGAACTGGCGCTCCCCACCTCGGGTTCCGCCACGGCCGGTCTGCGCCGGTTCGGCGAGGACCGGCTGGTGCGCGAGGCGGTGAAGGCCGCCGGTGACCTGCCGGCCGCGGTCGCCCGCCGGACCCGCGCCCTCAAGGTCCGTTCCTACGACGGCATCTCGCTGGAGTTGGCCGGCGGACGCACCGTCGACTGGGGGAGTGCCGAGAACGGCGCGCTCAAAGCGCGTACTCTCACCGCACTGATGAAAGCCGCCCCGACCGCGCGGCACTTCGACGTCAGCGCTCCCACGGCCCCCGCGTCATCGGGGAGTTGACGCACATCAGCGCAGGCCAGCACCCTGGTTGGGCAGCGACATGGCTGATCACATAGGGTGAAAAGAAAAACGGGAGGTTCGGCGTGTTCGTTGAACGGGCGCCACTTGTCGACTTAGTGTCCTGTTCAGAAGACTCCAAGGAACAGACACACTGGTAACCCTAAACTTCAGCGTTAGGGTTCGGGTCGGCGAAACGGACCGGCCCATTCGGCATCAGTCGTCGGATCGCATCACCCGCGAGGCGACGACACGTAACTCGAGGCGAGAGGCCTTCGACGTGGCAGCACCGCAGAACTACCTCGCAGTCATCAAAGTCATCGGTGTCGGCGGCGGTGGTGTCAATGCCATCAACCGGATGATCGAGGTCGGTCTCAAGGGCGTCGAGTTCATCGCCATCAACACCGACGCCCAGGCGCTGTTGATGAGCGACGCCGACGTCAAGCTCGACGTCGGCCGCGAACTGACCCGCGGACTCGGCGCCGGCGCCAACCCGGCCGTCGGCCGCAAGGCCGCCGAGGACCACCGCGAGGAGATCGAGGAGGTCCTCAAGGGGGCCGACATGGTCTTCGTCACCGCCGGTGAAGGCGGCGGCACCGGCACCGGCGGCGCGCCCGTCGTCGCCAACATCGCCCGCTCCCTGGGCGCCCTCACCATCGGCGTGGTCACCCGCCCCTTCACCTTCGAAGGGCGCCGCCGGGCCAACCAGGCCGAGGACGGCATCGCGGAACTCCGCGAAGAGGTCGACACCCTCATCGTCATCCCCAACGACCGGCTGCTGTCCATCTCGGACCGCCAGGTCTCCGTCCTCGACGCCTTCAAGTCGGCCGACCAGGTCCTGCTCTCCGGTGTCCAGGGCATCACCGACCTGATCACCACGCCGGGCCTGATCAACCTCGACTTCGCCGACGTCAAGTCGGTCATGTCCGAGGCCGGTTCGGCGCTCATGGGCATCGGCTCGGCCCGCGGCGACGACCGCGCGGTGGCCGCCGCCGAGATGGCGATCTCCTCGCCGCTCCTGGAGGCGTCCATCGACGGC
Source organism: Streptomyces sp. CAI-85 (assembly GCF_013363615.1). Taxonomy (NCBI): domain Bacteria; kingdom Bacillati; phylum Actinomycetota; class Actinomycetes; order Kitasatosporales; family Streptomycetaceae; genus Streptomyces; species Streptomyces sp. CAI-85. The sequence goes on from NZ_JAANNX010000042.1 coordinate 41,451, forward strand.
GCCCGCGGTGTGCTGCTCTCCATCTCCGGCGGCTCCGACCTCGGCCTGTTCGAGATCAACGAGGCCGCCCAGCTCGTCAGCGAGGCCGCCCACCCCGAGGCCAACATCATCTTCGGCGCGGTCATCGACGACGCGCTCGGCGACGAGGTCCGGGTCACCGTGATCGCGGCCGGCTTCGACGGCGGACAGCCCCCGGCCCGCCGCGAGACGGTCATGGGTGCGTCCTCGGCCTCGGCCCGCCGCGAGGAGCCCACCCCGGTACGGCAGCCCGAGAGCCGCCCGTCCTTCGGCTCGCTCGGCAGCGTCACGCCCAAGGAGGAGCCGGAGCCGGTGCCCGAGCCGGTCGCCGACCTCCCGGTCTCCCCGCCGGTCCCGCCGTCGCGGACCTACTCGGACAGCGCGGCCGAGGAGCTGGACGTGCCGGACTTCCTGAAGTGATAGGACGGCGCGAGACCGTGAGCGGCGCGCACTTCGCCTTCACCGACCGGTGGGGCGGGGTGAGCGCCGCTCCGTATGAGCAGCTCAATCTGGGCGGCGCGGTCGGCGACGACCCCGGGGCCGTCCGCACCAACCGCGAACTCGCCGCCAAGTCGCTGGGTCTGGACCCGGCGCGGGTGGTCTGGATGAACCAGGTGCACGGCGCCGACGTCGCCGAGGTCGACGGACCCTGGACCACCGCGCTCACCCCCGAGGTCGACGGACTGGTCACCGCGGCGCGCGGGCTCGCCCTCGCCGTGCTGACCGCCGACTGCGTCCCGGTCCTGCTGGCCGACCCGGTCGCCGGGGTGGTCGCCGCGGCGCACGCCGGACGGCCCGGCATGGTCAAGGGGATCGTGCCCGCCGCCGTCGACGCCATGGAGTCCCTCGGCGCCGACCCCGCCCGGATCGTCGCCCGCACCGGACCCGCCGTGTGCGGCCGGTGCTACGAGGTGCCGGAGGCGATGCGCGCCGAGGTCGCCGCGCTGGAGCCGGCGGCACACGCCGAGACGAGCTGGGGCACCCCCGCGGTGGACGTCGTCGCCGGAGTGCACGCACAGCTCGACCGGCTCGGGGTGCGTGACCGGGAGCGTTCGCCGGTGTGCACGCTGGAGTCGGACGATCACTTCTCGTACCGCCGCGACCGCGCCACGGGGCGACTCGCGGGATATGTCTGGCTGGACTGAAGGACATGACGGACCGTAAGGACGAACTCGCCACGAATCTGGCGAAGGTGGAGGAGCGCATCGCCCGCGCCTGCGAGGCGGCGGGCCGCCCGCGGGACGAGGTGACCCTGATCGTGGTCACCAAGACCTACCCGGCGAGCGATGTGCGGATCCTCGCGGACCTCGGCGTACGGCACGTCGCCGAGAACAAGGACCAGGACGCCGCCCCCAAGGCCGCGGAATGTTCGGATCTGTCTCTCCAGTGGCATTTCGTCGGTCAGTTGCAGACCAACAAGGTGCGATCCGTGGTCGGTTACGCGGACTTCGTGCAGTCGGTCGACCGTTCCCGGCTGGTGACCGCGCTGTCGAAGGAAGCGGTGCGCGCCGGGCGCGAGATCGGCTGTCTCGTGCAGGTCGCGCTCGACGCGGGCGACGAGGCCCGGGGCGAGCGGGGTGGCGTGGCGCCGGGCGGAATCGCGGAGTTGGCCGACCAGGTGGCCGGCGCGCCGGGGCTGCGACTCGCCGGACTGATGACCGTCGCACCTCTGACCGGGGAGTACGCCGGACGTCAACGGGCCGCCTTCGAGCGGTTGATGGATTTGTCGACTGACCTGCGCCGAGCCCATCCTGCTGCGAACATGGTGTCCGCGGGGATGAGTGCGGACCTCGAGGAGGCCGTGGCTGCCGGGGCGACACATGTGCGCGTCGGCACTGCGGTACTCGGAGTCCGCCCCCGGCTCGGGTAACGTCGCCAGGAAGTCGGACCACAGCAGAAAATATGGTCATTTCCGCCGAAAGGCGGGCACAAGGGCCACGTGGATCGCGGGACTTGGCAGTCGAAAGCCGATCCACCACAGAGCGGAGGACTCAGAGCATGGCCGGCGCGATGCGCAAGAT